>JAYVIY010000001.1:0-6193 GCA_043769795.1 Pseudobdellovibrio sp.
CTTTATTCAAAAACAATAACTTCTACATGATCATTGCTCGATTTACTATAACTTCATTAGCATTCATATTCATTTGCATACCCGAACCGATTTGCCAAACCACCAACGGAAAATTTTCATCGAGAGTACCTTTAATAACTTCATCAGCGGCCTTAATAATAAATTCCGCTTTTTTAGAGTCGAGTAAGCCCAGTTCAAGATTTGTAAGTGCTGCGCATTTTTTCAATACACCCAGTGCTTTGATCAATTCGCGGGGAAATCGGTCGCCGCCGATTTTGAAATTTTCAGTTGATCGCTGAGTTTGCGCTCCCCACAATGCATTCGCCGGAACTTTAACATCACCCATGGTATCTTTTTCGATTCTGAAATCCTGCGACATTTTTACTTTTTCTCCCTACGAAAAACTTGGCCCACACTGGCCTGATCTGTTGGATAGATGACAAGCTCGCTGATATTAACATGAGCCGGCTGACTCAAACACCACAAAATGGTCTTGGCCACGTCCATAGCTGATAGCGGCATCATATCCTTATAGACGGCCTCCGCAATTTGCTGATTTCCTAAGCGGACAAATGAAAATTCGGTGTTCACCATACCCGGTTCGATGTTTGTTACTCTTACGCCTGTTCCCTTTAAGTCCATACGAAGGCCGTCACTGATAGCCCGCACCGCAAATTTTGTAGCACAATACACGGCTCCGCCCTCGTAGACGAGGCGGCCCGCAACCGACCCCAAATTGATGATGTGGCCTTTACTTTTTATCAAGTCCGGCAACAGTTGGCGGCTCATGTAAAGCAACCCCATCACATTCGTGTCAAACATTTGATCCCAGTCATCGGTATTTGAGTTCTGAAATAGCGCGACTCCCTTCGCCAGGCCCGCACTGTTAATCAAAGTACTAATTTGTAAATTTTTCTTTTTAATTTCTTTGATCATTTTTGCAATGTCATTTTTTTTCTGCACATCCAGCACAAAAATATGAACATTCACTGCGCCTAACTCAACACAGTGTTTCTGAAGTTTTTTTAGACGATCATTGCGTCGTGCTGTTAAGATCAAATTAGTTTTTTTCTTCGCCAGTTCAATGGCTGTAGCGGCCCCAATTCCAGAGGAGGCGCCAGTGATAATTGTATATTCTGCTTTGTTTTGATTTTGAGCTTTATTTTGCGATTTTTTCATACTATATCCTAACCAAATTTTTAATAATATCAGTCTAGGAGAAATCTATGTCACAGGTCAAAATATTGCTTTTGAGTTTTGTTTTAGTTGCCTCATTTAACGCCACCGCTGATGTCATGAGCGGCTTTCTTGATCTCAGTAATCTTTACGGAAAAACCGACGCCGGAAAGTATTTCATTGGTTTAGCATTGAACACACACGCGAATGCGATTGTTGAAGTGACTCAGAAATTATCCGCGCCACCCTACGAAGATCAACCAGGTAGCGAACCCCAGGTCTGCCTGACTGAAATCCGTGTTAATGCCGGACAATTGAATTTTGTTTTAACGGATAGCAAAAATAATGAAGCTTACAACATCACCAAAGCAATGGATCTTTACTCAGGCTACTATGACGAAACCGAAACCTGCACTCCGATTGAAACTCTTTTAAGCGTTCCAGTTAGTTTTATGCCCTACTTTAATCTTGGTTCGATTTACTTGAGTTATAAAGCGCCGAAAGATTATGATTACCTAGTTACAGCTATCAGTGTATTTCCTTACGGCTACGACGTTGCACTCAATGTTTCACGCAATGCCGATAACAACTTTGAAATTAAGAATCTGAAATCTCAGTTGTCTTCTCAGGTCAAGCGCGGAAACAAAGAAGCCCTTAGCCATTATACCTACGCTGAAAGAGACCAGACGACTCTATCACTCGGACAGGGTTTCATTGAACTCAAATAAGCACTCTAAATACTGGCTCATGAAAACCGAGCCTGATGTTTTTTCGATCGATGATCTGAAAAAAAATAAGACCTCTCTTTGGGAGGGCGTCCGCAATTATCAGGCACGAAATTATATGATGAATGATATGGAAATCGGCGATGCTGTTTTACTTTATCACTCAAGTGCAGATCCGTCCGGAGTGGCAGGTATTGCGACAGTCAGCAAAAAAGCCATACCTGACCCGACACAATTCGATAAAAAATCTGAATACTTTGACCCAAAGGCCACCAAAGAAAAACCAGTCTGGTTTTGTACAGAAGTTAAATTCGTTACAAAGTTCAGTCACTTTATAGCTCTTGAAGAATTGAAAAAAGAACCTGTATTGAAAGATATGGTCGTCCTAAAAAAAGGCTCGCGGCTTTCAATACAACCGGTCTCAAAAAATGAATTCGAACACATCCATCAACTCGGCATAAACCCGTGACTCCGAAACTGTACTTAGCTCCGATGGAAGGCGTTACCGACTGGGCAATGCGCGACCTTCTGACCCGAGTGGGCGGGATAGATCAATGCACCACTGAGTTTCTGAGGGTAACTGATAATCTTCACTCTGATGCGATCTTTTACAAAAATTGCCCTGAGCTTTTGACGGATTCAAAAACTCTCAGTGGAGTTCCGGTTTTTATTCAATTGCTCGGTGGCAAAGCCGAACCGCTGGCTCTTAATGCCGCAAGAGCCCAACAACTGGGAGCACGCGGTATTGATCTCAACTTTGGATGCCCCGCAAAGACTGTCAACCGCCACGACGGTGGCGCCACCTTGCTGAAATACACAGATCGACTGTATACAATTGTCAAAACCGTTCGAGATAGAGTTCCTAAAACCACGCCGGTAACCGCAAAAATTCGACTAGGATTTGACGACCCTTCAGCTTGCCTTGCTAATGCCCAGGCCATTGAAGCCGCCGGTGCTGACGCACTGACTGTGCATTGCCGCACGAAGACCGATGGCTACAAACCACCTGCCTACTGGGAATGGATAGCAAGAATTAAAGAGGTCACTAAAATCGCACTCATTACCAATGGTGAGATCTGGAACACCGAAGATTTTAAAAAATGCTCAAGCCAGGCCGGCACAGCGGGCTACATGATCGGCCGGGCGGCGCTCAGAGACCCTTTTCTCTTTAAAAGAATAAAAGAACAGACACCGAATACAAATTACGATGATGTTAAAAATCTGCTGCCGGTATTTTTCAATTCAAGTTCTGTTTACGTCAGCGAAGCTTTTGCCGTGGCCCGAACCAAAAACTGGCTTAAACAATTAGCTCTTGTAACGCCTGAGTTTAATCAGCTATTTGAGGAGTTAAAAGTCATTACCAAACCGGCGCAATTCAAAGAAAAACTTGTTAATCTCTGAACTCGGATTTATCTTAATTTATGACTCAAAAAGCTAAAATCACCATGATCAAGAAAGACCCCTGCCCGTACTGTGACCGCGCTATGAATTTTTTTAACAGTCGAGGCTTAAAGGTTGAAATCATTGATCTCACCGGAAAACTCGATGAAATGCGCGACATGAAAGAAAAATACGGCTGGCAAACAGTTCCGATGATTCTGATCAACGACACTTTTATCGGAGGCTATAACGACCTTAAAGAGCTTGAAGAAGAAGGCAAACTTGAAGAAATGCTTCTTGCCGAAAAATAATACTATTTTACCGGGTTTTCGATTTTAACATCGGGTCGTGAATCATAACCTTGTTTGATCCAGACACTGATCGCAACCGAAGTCATCGCAATGGCCAATAAAAAATAAACTACAAATTTTTTTCCGTTCATATCAGCTCCTGTTATTGTCTTAATTCAGTTCTCAGATTCATGTTCTGTTCTTGCGCAAAAAACTCGCTGCAGGCCAATCGCATTTCAACCAAGGTTTGACAGCGACTGGCTTTTGCCATCAGCGCGTGTCCGAACTCAAGCCAAACATGGGTTGTACGAATATAAAACTGAATTTTTCTCATTGTCAGCGATTCGCTGACATTTGCCTGCAGCATAAAACTCTCTTCGCAATAATCAATAAATTTAAGGAGACATAGTCCGTATTCACGGCCTTCTTCAGCGGGAGTCTGAGGTGCTTTTCTATTCTCAAACCCAACCGGAGATTCAAAGTTAAGACTTTCACCCAATTGCCACATCATCCAAGGGCGGGCCGCCAATGCTCGGCCGGCCATAGCCTTATCTGCACCCGTTTCATTGAGCATTTTAATTACATCCTGAAAAGTTTGAATATCGCCGTTACCGATGATCGGAATAGTAACTTGTTTTTTAAGTTCGGCAATTTGCGACCAATCCGCATTTCCTTTTCTCTTTTGTTCAGCGGTGCGTGGGTGAAGTGTAATCCAGTCTGCGCCGGCGTCTGCCAGTTTCTGCACAAATCGGACTAATTCCGGGACTGATTTTTCACTGCCAACGGCTCTCAATTTAACCGAAACCGGTACTGAAGAATGCTTCTTTGTAATTTCCACAACCCGAGCCGCGTAATCAACGTCACCCATCAGAGAAACACCGTAATTATGTTTAAGGGCTTTTTGAACCGGGCAGCCCATATTAATATCAATGCCTGAGGCTCCCCATTCATTCACCAAACGCAGAACCGATTTCTCGATAGGAATTTCTTCGTTTCCCAGAATCTGCGGAACTAAATATTTTTCTTCGGGCCGCCTCATGGTTTCAGGAGTCATGTTCAGATTTTCACCGGGCACTCGACGAGAATTAAGCATTTCCGTTGGCCAGTGGGTTGACGCATTTTTTGGCAGATAATCATTAATTAGTCGTCTCAACGCCACGTGCGTAAGTCCGACCATAGGGGCCAGACAAAGAGGATAATTTAATTCGTTCAAATGCCGCATAATGAGCTTTTACACTTTATTTTTTATAAATAAAAGTATTGAATCAACTTATGTCGATTCATAAAAAAACAGTTGGAATTCTCGGTGGCGGTCAATTAGCAAGAATGCTGATCCTGAAAGCGCATCAGATGGGCCTAGAAACAATCGTATTGGCCGAAAAAATCTCAGATCCTGCGGTTCAGGTTTCGAATCGTTGGGTCAAAGGCAGCACACAGTCACAAAAAGATCTTCGTAAAATGATGCAACTCTGTGATTTGATTACGTTTGAGAGTGAATTTATTTCAGCAGACTTGCTTGCGAAAAGTATTAAGAATGTCAAAGGCACCCAGATTTTCCCGAGCTTGGCTTGCCTAGGAAGCCTGCAAGATCGCTTACTCCAGAAAGAATGGCTTTGCGATTATGAACTACCAACGCTCGCCCATGTTAAAATTAATTCCAAAGACGACATCGAACTGGCTTTCGAGGCCTTTCACCAAAAAGTTGTTTTCAAAAAGAGAACCGGTGGATACGACGGCTACGGCACTTTCGTGATCAAGAGTTTGGCGGCCCTTAAAGCTTTTAAAAAAACAATTAAAGGTGAGGAGTCTAATTTTATTATAGAGCCCTTTGTTAATTTTAAATCTGAAAAATCACTAATTTTTGCACGTAACACCCGTGGCCAGATCAGTGTTTTACCTATGGTTCAATCAGTTCAGAAAAATAACCAATGCGACTTTGTTGTAGGACCAGTTACCCATCCGGCCGAGAAGAAACTTAAAGAAAAAATATCAGATTTTCTCAATAAAATAAATTATGTAGGTACCATTGCATTTGAACTTTTCGATATAGGGTCCTCTTTGGTCATCAACGAGATCGCGCCGCGAGTACATAACACCGGACATTTTTCGCAAGATGCATTGAATGTCGATCAATTTGAACTGCACCTAAGAGCTATTTTAGGAATTTCATTTCCACCACTATTTTTGAAAGCACCGGCTTTTGTAATGGTTAATCTGCTCGGACAAACTACGCGAATACCATTTCTTAAAAAATTTCCGGATGGGTCACTGCATTGGTACAACAAAAACGAAAATCGACCCCGCCGAAAATTAGGTCATATTAATTACGTAGGAAATAACCAGAAAGCCCTTTTAAAAAAGGCAATTCTCGATAGAAAAGGAATACTACGATGAAAAAAGTACAAGTAGCCATAATCATGGGAAGTATAACCGACTATAAAGTGATGAAAAAAGCTGAAGAAGCCTTAAATGAATTTAAAATTTCGTTCGTTACAAAAATTGTTTCTGCACACAGAACTCCGGATGAGATGTTTGATTTTGCGAGATCCGCCGCAAAAAACGGAATAAAGCTTATCATCGCAGGAGCCGGCGGCGCCGCTCACCTACCGGGAATGGTCGCAA
>JAYVIY010000002.1:0-6189 GCA_043769795.1 Pseudobdellovibrio sp.
CGAAGTCTTCGGAAGTGCTGATTTGCGCAGCCTGGCTAAAAACGATTTGAAACACAACGACTAAAAATGTAAATATTTTGTTCATAGCTAACTAACATGACGCCAACTCCCCGTTTTCTCAAGAAAAACCAAATTTCAAAAGCCCATTTTATAATTTTTATCAGGAATGAGAATGTACGCCGTACCTAATCCCGCTTTTCGTTAAAATGCGCTTGGTTGGCATTTTAAATGCAAACTAAATGCTAAAAAGATCTCAGGGGGATTTATGGACAACGAAACGATCAAAAGAACTCTTCTCGATTTAGAAAACAAATACTGGATGGCTATTCAGAAGAAAGACGTGAAGACAGCACTTGACCTGACAAATGACCCTTGCATCGTGGCGGGAGCTTCGGGCGTAGCCAGTATCAACCGGGACAAATTCGAAAAAATGATGACGGGGGCCCAATATACCTTGAACAGTTTCAAACTCGAAAATGAAAGCGCTGTCGTCGAATTGATCTCAGCCGATGTGGCCATTCTTGCCTATAAAGTTCACGAAGATCTCACTGTCGACGGAAAAGGAGTCAGTATTGATGCTTCCGAATCATCCACGTGGGTTAACCGAGACGGAAAATGGCTCTGCGCCCTTCACACCGAGTCTCTAATAGGCGATCCTTACGGCCGCGATAAAAAAAGTACTGTAGAAAAGCGATATCCCGAACAAAACGTCTAAAATGTACGCCGTACCTAATCCCCGCCGGGGATTAGGTACGGCGTACATTTTCGTTGAACTGGAGAATTTGATTTGTTACTAGGTTCTATGCAAATTGAAGTTTTTCGCGATTTTAAGAGAGCTCCTTGGAGGAAAGGCCTTGGCTTCACCGAAGAACTTCTTATTGAGCCCCGAGCTGCAAACTTCAGCCAGGATTTGTTTCGCTACCGAATCAGCTCCGCAGCAGTCTCAGGAAAAACAGAATTTTCCAAATTTTCGGGCTACCAACGCCTTTTGGTCCTACTCAACGGAACTCTTAAATTGAGTCATCAAAACGGCACAACTTCTCTGATTTCACAGCTCGATCTTGAAGCCTTTGTACCTCATTTTTTTTCTGGAAATGATCTTACGCTGGCTGAAGTTGTGGGTAAAGAAAGTATCCGTGATTTCGGAATTATTTTTTATCCGGATTTGAATTTGAAATGCAAAATATTATTCGAAAGAATTGACTTAAAACTAGACGAAGAAAAAAAATACTTTATATTTTGTTCAGGAACACCGGCTCGAATTTTAAGCTCCGATCTCAAGCCAAACGAACTGGCTTTATTAACTTCACGGAAATCCGAAATAATACCCATTTGTCCGAGCTCACCTCTGATTCTCATTGAGCTCGATGAATATAAAAAATCGGCGACGGAATCAAAATAATTGAAGCGACTGCGATTACACCTCCCAATGCAAAAATGTTTTACGCTTACGATGCAACAGCTAAACTTCTCTATTCGTTTCAGGAAGACTATCCGCAAGTGGCAATGTCCGATGTTCTGCTTTTGCTTCACCGTCAGGAACCTATTTCGGATTTCACTTCAATCCGTTGACCGGCGCTCTTACCTCTACTGACACAAGCCTTGCTTGTGCAGGTACTGATGCCAACTCCGCTGCCAATCCGGAGGTTCATCATGTCGCATACACCAACAGCGTAACTAGAGCGTTAACCAGCCCACTTTTTGGAATCGATGTGGCATTAGACATTTTGGTCAGCCACGGAAGTAATCCGAACCAAGGAACCCTAACAAAGTTTGGCTCAATTGGCGTCAATGCCACCAACTTGGGAGGGTTTGATATTGATGGCTTGCTATTGCCCGTTAACTTCGGGGATTAAGTACGGCGTACATTTCTTGCTAAGGCAACTATGAATTGACTGAGAAGGTTTTCGAACTGGGTGGAAGGTTCTGTCATCTTGGGATAAAGTCTGCGTTCTCTATCAAGACTGGCATGGACGGCCTTTGCAAGTTTTTGTACCTGCACTGAATCCGCACGCCAATTGCTTTCTCCGGAATTAAAAAGAATCAGAAAATCTCGCATATTTTCGGTCTCATGAAAAAAAAGAAATATCCCATTGGTTAAATCTTTTCTACTTTGTGGAATGAGATAGGCCCACTTCATTTCAATCTGAGTTGCAATCAATGCTTGCTCAAGCTGCGTCAGTACATTTTTAACTTCAAGCTCAAGCTTTACAACACTTGGTTCTTTACCACGAAGAGCTTCCTTCACCGCCAGATCACGCGAAAACGCGTGGCCCTGATCATGAATCATCACTTCAAAACTTCCAAACCCACCGTGGACTCCACTGTTTTCGAAGCTCAAGGGAATCATATTGATATTTGTTTTTGAAAGCCACTGCGCGGTCATGCTTGTGCCCTTCCAGCCCACCGCCGCCGGCAGAAATATTTGATCTGCCTGTATGCCTTCAAGAAAAAATTGCGAAGCCTTTTCTGCTTCTTTCGAGCTAGCTAGAGGGTCTCCGGTGGAACGAGCATGCAGGTAATTCATTTGTACTACGAGCTGACTGGCCAAAACCAGATTCACCCTATTGTTTTGCTCAAATATTTTTTTAGCTAAGCGATTGAATTTCGCGAAGGTGATCTCAGTCCAAGGGGCTTCGGGGTTTATTTCTAGAGATAGAAGCAATTGATCGAGACCAAACAACGGTTGAATCCGAATCGGAGCACTGAGCTGAGCTTCCTCAATGCGTTTTTCAAAATTTGTAAGATATGATAGAAAAAGCTTACGATAAAAACGTTTGTAAATTGCATCGAGTGCTGGGCCCGGTCGTTTTGCAAACCGGTCAACAACTTTCAGAAGAAGTACGTTTCCGATTTCTTCTCCGTTTGGTGCAAAGGCCTGCACCTGATCGCTTAATTTTTTAAAATCGGAGTCGCTCATGATTTTTTCTTCGAGCACAAATTTTGTAATGTCTCGAATTGAGACAAATTCATTTGAGAAAATTGGCGCTTCTGAAATAGTCGATGCGCGCACTTCAGAATGCACCTGTTCAGCTCCCAGTAACAACCGGCTGAAAATAGCTTCACATTTGTCTACCGCCTTGACGGATCCCGGCACCAGCGTAACCACAACGCACATGATGTAAAGGAAAAAACCACTCAACCTCATATCCCAACTCAAGCAAAATGTACGCCGTACCCAATCCCCGAATGTACGCCGTACCATTTCCCCAGCTCTATTGAAGATGATTTTCTAAATAATGTGGGTTTCCGCGCTTGTCCTTCGGAAAATGAAATTCGCGCTTACGTAACGCATTTTTAATATCCAGCCTAACTTGTTCTGAATTATAAGGCGTATTGAGCCATTTAAGTTGGGAGTCTTCAAATGGAAACAAAGTTTCATCACACTCCAGTGGAATAATTGAATGATTCTGACCAAGCAGTGAATTCAAAGTTGAATAATTGTAACTTTCTACGCAACCGGCAAGGCCACTTTCAACTGGATTGCGATACACATATTTATAGGCATGTAAAAAATAATTCGGTGATTTGATAAGCGACCAGTAATAAGGACCGCCAAATACTTGGTTGATACGACCAGATCGTTTCGATATCACTCGGCTGGTTTCGCGCATAAAATAATTCATAGCCACATCAAGATTAGCTTCAGGTGTAAGTAAAATCATATGAAAGTGGTTGTTCATTAGCACAAAATTGTGAATGCGGATTCCGAATGCATGATGAATAAAAAATAGATAATTCGAAAAAATGCTCCAGACATCATGCATTGGGAGCGCAAACCATTCTTTATTCAGACATCGCGCCGTAACATGATAGGGAAACTCAATGGAAGCTTGAAATTTTTTTCGAGGCATCTCCTTCAGAAATGCAAAAATCGGAACTCAGTCAGGTCAGATTAAATTGAGTCCACATCCTGCTCTCGGATTTTAGGTACGGCGTACATTCGTCGATCGGCGTGAAGATCGCCCAGAGCCCACTGCAAAGCAATGGGCGTGGGTCTTGCCTGGATCCGTGAGAAGTTAAATTAGTAATTCTTTTTGTTTCTCTTTTTAGATTTGGCTTTGGAACCTGTGTGCGCCACGCTGCGACCGTACTTTTTGCCGACTTTTGTTACTTTCGGTGAAGACTTATATTTAGCTTTCGCAGTCGGTTTTGACTGCTTTTTACCGATTTTATTTTTCTTCGGCTTACTACTCGTAGCGTAGTTTCTGTGAAGATATTTATCAGCGCCATTGCTGGCCTGAGCTATATTGTTTGTAAAGAGGAAACTCATCATCAACGCAGGAATCATTATATATTTTTTCATAAATATACAATCGGATATGGTTTTGTAATACTTTAATAAAAGCCAAATAAATTCAAAAATAATTTAATAACTAATTTAAGAAGCAGCTCTGTTAAATAGAATATGATTGTGTCTCATCAAGAAGCAATTTGGTCAGGCCCGGGCGCCACCCCAAGACTTGAGAATTGTTCTCATTAGCGTTACTGTTGATCCTTAGCTAGTCTAGCGTTCACACCTTTTAAAATTGGAGTTACCTATGACCTATTTACGATTAATCGCTACACTTTGGGTGGTCACATTTCTATTTGTGATTATTGGTTGCACTACTGCGGCAACACTTCACCTCAACACTCAGAATTCAACGACCGCAGATGTTCGTTCGCAAGTTCAGTAATGTTCATTTTATTGTAAACATCGTTTACAATTTTTGAAGACTTCATAGCCAAAGCTTTTACACTTTTTAGGGCATTCCAGAATAGGCACGGGTTTCAACGAAAATTAGCAAACAGACTATTTCTTTGCTATTCTTTCTTTTGTATCTACCAGGAGGTTGATCGTGAAATTAGGGATGATTTTAACACTTACAGTATTAGGTCTATTAGTTGCCTGCGGCAAAGCATCTTCACCGGTCTCAGACTTAGAGAGTGGTTCTGGAACGGGTTCTGAATCCGCAAGCTACGTCAGTAGTTTTCCGATCATTGCCAATAACTTAAGAATCAGCCTGACAGATGCCCCATCAAGGGAGCTAAAAAGTGTTTTCGTCAATGTCGATCACGCCGAACTCTTCGTCAGTAAAAATGGCGTCAAGGCCCGCATTATCGCAGGTCAGGGCCTCGGCATGGTTGATTTAATGACGCTGAGAAACGGCGTTCTCTTACCGCTTCAGGATTTAAATTTAGCCAGCGGACTTCAAATCACAGGACTACGCTTGGTGCTCAAAGGCGACAACAATCATGCAATTAAAGTAGATGATTCACGTTGCGAAATGCAGACCCCGAGCGGCCAACAATCCGGAATCAAAATTCATCTTTCACAACCCTTCACTTTAGAAAGTGGTTCGATTTATTCAATGGTCATGGACTTCGACGCTGCCAAATCGGTTGTTGTTAAAGGTAATGGCGGCTGTCTCTTAAAGCCTGTTCTGAAATTAATGGTCGTGACAAAAATTCCGGTTGATTCAAACACAGGCGGTGGAGATTCGGGTAACAGCGATGACCCAGTTGTAACTCCTGAACCAGTCACTGATGGAACCGACACCAATGGTAGCGGGGGCAGCACGACTCCTCCAACTTCAGATCCCAATAGCAGCGACACCACCTCGGGCGGCGGGTCTACTGGGGGCGGCTTCGAAATTCCGGTAGATCCGGTCGATGAGCCACCGATTATTAATGGTGATTCAACTTTCACAATGGGATAACGCCAATTTGGCTTATGGTCTTCGAGAAATCAAAGCCAGTTATGGCGTGGTCCGAATATTGTAAAGACTGAGTTTAAAAACCGGGAGTCTTGAGTGTTCGGATCTTCACCATTAGCAGTCACTTCAATTTTGATCCTTAACATTTTAGTCTTTATGGCATGGAATCTCGCCAGTGTTGAAACAACAGATTTTATGGCGAGAAACTTTTTGATCAGCTGGGCCGGGCTTCTAGAGGGTCGATTTTGGACCCCTATTACGGCGGCATTTTCTCATAATTTATTTTTTCATTTTTTTATGAATATGTTTGTGCTGAACGGCTTCGGTGCCGCTGTTGAAAGGACCATCGGATTTTCGAGCTTTTTAAAGTTCTATCTTTTCGCCGCGGCATTCAGTTCGATGAGTCATGCGGTGGTTTCGACTTTTCTTCTCGGCGAACCTAATCTCCCCGCATTGGGTGCTTCCGGCGCCATTTCAGGATTAGTCTTTC
>JAYVIY010000003.1:0-2249 GCA_043769795.1 Pseudobdellovibrio sp.
AGCTCTTCACCTGTTACAAAATTTTTAAGTTTGTACTCAAAGGAAGAGTTTTCCTGCTCAAAAATGAGAATGGCTTTTTCAGTACTTAGTTTATTGGCTTTCTCAAGCTTCTTCTTTAAATTACCGGTGAGAAAAATCTCACAGTAAATATTTTCATTTCTAAAATGGCTTGCTACTGACATGGCTTCGCTTAATGCATTTTCACCGTGTGCTAACACCGCTAATGGGGCCTGTTTTTTAGTTGCAAGTTGTTCGCCGCAAAGATCGGCCAAGCGGTCGACGCCCGCTGCCCAGCCAACTCCGGCGGTTTTAGGGCCGCCGAGCATTTCAACCAAACCGTCATAGCGGCCACCCGAAAGTATTGCTGATTGGGCACCAAGTTCAGTGGTGGTAAATTCAAAAACGGTGTGGCAATAGTAATCAAGACCGCGAACCAGTTTCGGATTGAGTTTGTAAGGTATTTTTAATTTTGTCAGACCGGCTAATACATCATTGAAAAATTTCTTTGAAGTTTCATTTAAAAAATTCTGCATCAGCGGTGCATTTTCGATTATTTTTTTATCATTTTCGTCTTTTGAATCGAGAATCCGCATCGGATTTTTTTCAAGACGTATTTTTGAATCGGCAGAAAGCTGATCTTTAAAAGGCGTAAGATATTCAACCAGAGCGCTACGGTATGCATTTCTAGATTCAACATCACCCAAAGTATTGATTTCTAAAACACATCTTTCTGAAAGTTTAAGATTTTTAATAATTGTATAAGCAAGATCGAGAGTTTCAACATCGGCCAAAGGCGATTCAAGCCCGAGGACCTCGACGCCAAACTGATAAAATTGCCGATAGCGGCCCTTTTGCGGACGTTCATATCTAAACATTGGCCCGTAGTAGTAAAGCTTCAAAGGAACCAACTGGGCCAAGCCCTCACTGACGAACGAGCGCACCACGCCGGCGGTGCCTTCGGGTCTGAGCGTAATGGATTCGCCACCGCGATCGGTAAAAGTGTAAGTTTCTTTGGCTACGGCGTCTGAGGTTTCGCCCAATGACCTATGGAATACGTCGGAAAATTCAAAAATCGGAGTTTCAATTTCTTTAAAACCGTAGTTTTTCGCTACTTTATAGGCAGTTTCATCGATTTGACGGAAAACTTGTTTAAGTTCCGGTAATAAATCTCTTGTGCCGCGTACGCTTTGATATTTACTCATAAGAAATGAAAGCATAACCTATATTTATCTGGATAGGAAATAAGAAAATGAAATGGGTTTTTGTAGCACTACTGGTTTTTTCATGCGCTGTCGGAGCCGGTATCTATTTTATGAAAAACGTAGGGCAGGGTTCGGGTATTGAAGTGGATTGGCGTCTACTGAATCAGATGGATTACATCACTCAGAATGCACCTGCGGAAATAAAGCAACTTGAAGGTCAATCCGTTAAGATTCCGGGTTTTATGGTTCCACTTGAAGACGATCAAAATAAAGTTACTGAATTCTTATTGGTTCCCACACCGCAGGCCTGCATTCACGTTCCGCCGCCGCCGCCGAATCAGATGGTCTATGTTAAAATGAAAAACGGAGTTGACTCAAAACAGGGGGCTCCGATCTGGGTCTACGGAAAATTCAAAGTGAACACGGTGAAGTCACAGTATGGTGAAGTGTCTTTTGAAATGGAAGGCCAAAGCGTTGAAGAGTACAGATAATGCCGTTGAAATTAAGAATCTGATATTCTCGTACGGTGAAACGCCGGTGATTGATCTTCCTCAACTCGAGATTAAAGAGTCTGAATTTGTCTTTCTATTTGGCCCAAGTGGGTCTGGAAAGTCGACATTACTTGAACTGATGGCCGGCGTTTTAAAATCGCAGGCAGGTGAGCTTCGAGTTTGCGGCCAAGCTTTGCACTCGATGAGTCTTTCTGAGCTCGATCATTTCCGCTCTGAAAATGTCGGCTATATTTTTCAGAGTTTTAATTTGATTCCCTACTTGTCAGTACTTGAGAATATCATTTTGCCTTTTTTGTTTCAAAAAACTGAACTTGATCAAAACGCATTGACCACTTTGACCAAAAGTCTTGGTCTAACTTCTTTTCTCAACCGGCCGGTATCGCAATTATCGGTGGGCCAACAACAACGGGTTGCCGTGGCAAGAGCTCTGATTAAAAAACCGAAAATTATTTTAGCCGATGAGCCCACTTCGGCTTTAGATTACAACCATCGCGAAAATTTTTTGAAGATTCTTTTTGAACTGTGCCGTGTGCAA
>JAYVIY010000004.1:0-2248 GCA_043769795.1 Pseudobdellovibrio sp.
TTTTGTGATTACATCCCTATTGAACAATGGGCTCAAATGGGGCTATTGCTTCGTTATAAATACTAGTCATAAATAAAAGTAACTTGGCCACCACCACCATTACCTGTCGCGTCGTTAACTACTGTTCCGCCGATTGCCCTGCCACCAGCTTCAGCCGAATTTCCCGGAGTAACTCCAGAGCCTGCAGCTGTTGAGTTACAGGAAACAGCACAAATGCAAGCGCCACCGCCACCGCCGCCACCGCCGCCATTTTTACCAGTTCCACCATCACCAGCAGGAACGCCAGCCCCCGTGCCACCGGCTCCACCTGTACTAGCGCCGCCACCGTTAAGTCCGTTTAGTCCAACACCACCACCAGCTCCACCAGCAGCACTAACCGCTCCGCCTGCACCACCACCTGTGGCACCGCGAGTACCGCCCGCACCTATGGTGTAAGTAAAGTTCTCTAAAACACCAACTCCACCAGTCAGGGTCTTTGTGGCATAGCCACCACCGCCACCGGTTCCAGCATTGTTAGAGGCACCGCCACCACCGCCGCCGCCCCAGGCTTTAATAGTCAAATTTGTGCATCCCCTCGGAAAAATAAATACGCCACTCGTCGTAAAGGTTACAGTACTCGGAATGCATCTTGTATTGTCTTTCCAAAAAGAAAACGGCATAAAAATCTGGGCTACTGATAAAATACCAGCAAAGGAAATCGCAAAAAATAGGGCCCACTTTTTCATGGTTCTAATTTACAATTTTTAAATGATATTTGCACTATGTTATTGCCTTTAACACCTTCAGGCTCGTTAGCTATATTACAAAAATAGAGAATAACAGACAAAACGCTCTGGTTTTTTTCATTTTCAATAGTTTCAAAATAGTACAACTTAATTGAAACTAATCTCCATTTTTCTCAAATTGACACTTCAGCAACTGGTCAATAGTCCGATAAGCAAGCAGGGGATGTCATTGAGGAAAATACTTAATTTCAATAAGTATACTGTGTTAATTTTTGCAGGGCTTTCCCTGCTGTTATCATTTCAAAATTGTGGAAAATTCAATTTACATAAACCTTTAGAAAGCACAACATTTGCTTCAACAGCGAATGTAAATATGCAATTGCGGGCTCCGACTGAATACTCTTGGAATCGCCGCTATATTTTTCTGATCGATATGTCGTATTCGATGGTATCCGGGCCATGCCCATTTGACGTCAACGTCAGCAACTCAACGCATGGCTTTACAACACCTTACAAAGACTATGATCCGAATTTTCCGAACGACATGATTAATTTTAACGATGCTCGCGCGAGAGTTTCCGATTGCTCGGTCGATTTAAATTTAAGCAACGGTCAAATGCGGCTCGATTATTCTCACCCCTATGACTCAAGTTACCTTCCTGATCACAAAACATTTAAAGGTAATGACTTTGCAGGAAATCGTTTTAAAATTTTCAGAAGCTGGCTAGCTCAAATGCGCAACAGTAATAACAGTGAGTTTCTGGAAAGAACTCAAATTCTTTTGATACCGGCTGGCGGCGGCATTGCTTACAGCCGGTTACTTGAAAATTACCCGCTGAAAGATCTAAAATTTGTAACTTTAGTAGATCCAAAATTAGATGATTCTTTAAGTTACTTAGAAAAGATACATCAAGACACTGCCAATCAGGCCCTCATTCCGGCCGGCGAAAGATTTTCACAGTACGACCCCGACCTTGAATCCCTAAAAATGGGAACGACCTCACTGGTTTACGCCTACGATAAAATCTTTAGCATAACCGATATTGAAATGGAAAAACTCGCTAAAGAAGGTGCGCTGACACATTCTTCCTTTAAACTTTTCAGCTTTGGCGATACTCGGACGACTCCCTTGCAGGCGCAGCTTGATAAGTCTTTAAGTTATTTTCCGACTTGCGCAGATTGCTTAAGTTCTCTCGAAACTGGGTGGGGAAAAAAACAAGATAATGAAATTGAAACCGTTGATTTAAAACTTTCGCTCATTCAGGGTTTAACTAAGTATTACGGATCCGGCTTCTTTGATGTTGATTTTTTCAACTTACAAAGTCTGCAATCTAAAGAGCCCGTCGAGTACCTTGCAAACACCGGCTCGCAAATATTAACAGGTACTGAATATCCCGAAAATGAAAAAAATGTGATTAGCTTTTTAGATAAGAGATCCTCTGAAAGAAAGGCTTCTAGCCGAATCTATACTCTTAATAGCGATACTCCTCCCTATCGCCTTGCAAATAACAGTTCTGGAGTGA
>JAYVIY010000005.1:0-2235 GCA_043769795.1 Pseudobdellovibrio sp.
TTTATTGACGTTAAAATTGAAAATTACCACTGAGAGGTAGAAGTATGATTAAAAATCCAAAGCCCATGCACCCCGGAGCTGTTCTGAATGAGGTTTACATGAAAGAAATGAATCTGAACCAAACTCAGTTAAGTGAAAAATGTGGCTGTTCCCCGAGAAAAATCAATGAAATCGTTAATGGAAAAAGATCCATCTCTCCAGAATTTGCTTTGGTACTAGAAAAAGTTCTTGGGACTACGGCTGAGATGTGGGTTCGAATCCAAGCTGAATATGACCTTTGGGTCGCGAGAGAAAAAGCAGCATAAGAGATGTTGTAAACGAATATCGAACCGCAATTCCGGAGAAGTGCGGTTTAATTTTCTGACTTTAGAAATTCTAGATAAAGAAACTGATTATTCTCATGCGACTTTAAATAGAATAATCAAAGTTGTTAAAGAAAATCGAAGCTTGCTACTTGAACGCTGGGAGGAATTACATGGCTAAAAAAACTAAAACAGGCTCGGTCAACGTACCGGCCAGTGAATTTGAAGATGAGAATATAACTGCTCATATTTCAATTCGATTACCACTCCGTTTGGTTAAAAGTTTAAAAAAACTTTCGCTCAATGAACATTAAGAGGGGCGATACCAAACGCTCATTCGCGATGTATTGTTGACTTATGCAGAAAAGAATAAAGCAAAGAGCAAAGCTGCCGGTTAGTTAATTTAAGGCTCCCCTAGTGAAAGCCAAACTCCAAACCACAGAAACTGCGGAACCCATTGAGAAAGCGTTTTAAAATCATTTTTCCAAAATTGTGGTTCTTTTAAGACAGTCGCGACAAAATGAACTGTTTCAGCTAAAGCATCATTCTGTTCGGAATATTTTTAATAAGTTCAAAAAGACTTTCTGATGAAAAGAAATCTTTCGGATCATTTTCATCACTCACCGACTCGACAGAGTTAAATTTCAGATCTATTTTTTTGATTTCTTCAAAGAAATCACTCAGCTTACATTTTTTAATTAAAAAATAAGTAAAAAGCCAAGAGTGATATGAGTTTTTAGTTGGTTCAGGAAAATCCGTCTTATTGAGCCATTCCAAAAGTCTTTTTAATGTATCAGTCTTGAAATGCCTTACGTCGATATCGCTATCTTTTTCTAATTCACAAAGCAACAAAACCAACCACGCCTGACCGTAGGGCAATTCGAAGCTTGCATTATTCTGCAGTTTTACTCTTTCAGTTTCTATAACCGATTGACTGAATCGGGCTTTTATCTGGTTTCTCAATAAAATATTATTTGTGATACGCGCCGACGACAACAACATCCAATGCGCATGAACCGAAGAATGCCAGTCGAAATGGCTTCGAAAAACACCCCGGGAATCTCCAAAATAGTAATCTTGAGCGAAGCAGCCCAAGACAACGTTACTAAGTTCATTGATTATTGTTTTTAAGGAATTTTCTAACATTTAGAAAATAATAACATAAAATTGAATTTTTTGGTGCCCTTGATGAGGCGTACATGACGAAATTAATACCAACGACTGAGCTCAGTAAATGCCCCTTGAGTTCTGATTTGATTGTAATCATAAACACTCACGCCATTAACTAAATTTTTCGTCGCGGCCATTGTACGGCCAAATTCATCTTTGGTCGGCACCACAGTTTTGACAGCCCCGCTGAACGTCGAAATTTCAACGTGCACTATTAAATCACTCGCTCCACCGGCGGCCTTAATGGTGTTGTTATAAGAAGCCCCGATACTCGAGATCCAATCAGGCGTGAACACACTGGTTCCGTATTCGGCCATCCATTGCTGCCAGATAAATTCAGTAATGAGATGATCAGTTTTTTGAGTTCCCGACAAAGTCGAAACGCCGATAAAATCAAAGCCGGTACCATCCTTGATCGACTTAACATCAAGCAAAGTTCCGTCTGATTTCACTGTCCAGGTCTGCACAAGCGCACTCTCTTTAGCTTTCGCATGCACCGTCTGATTAAATAACTTGATCAGGTTTAAAAACTCTTGCGCCCTGAAACTCAGCCAACTCGCTGTTCCCACCGCCGCACCCGCATACTGAGCATTAAACAACGTCAATGCTGCCGGGTTCTGATCGGGTACGCCGGACCAGAAATAATCAAGTGTGGGCTCAACAGCCTCCACCTGGTCGATATTTGGATTACGCGCGATGAGGTCATTAATCAAACCCACATACCAATTTCTGTATTCAAGAACCGAAGCTGAAAGCAGATAGG
>JAYVIY010000006.1:0-2230 GCA_043769795.1 Pseudobdellovibrio sp.
TTAATATCTGTTGGCTATTCACGTTAATTTCATTATGAAAAGAAGAATTGTATTTGTAAAGATATCAATAAAGAGGTTTTAACATGTCTGCCGGTGCAAGTAATCCAAACAATCCCTTCGATCAACAAAAAACTATTTCTGGCGTAAAAAACATAATTGCAGTGGCTTCCGGAAAAGGCGGAGTAGGAAAAAGCACCGTGGCCACTAATTTGGCCTTAGCCTTACGCGAATACGGAAAAGTTGGCCTTCTCGATGCCGACATCTATGGCCCGAGCCTTCCCAGAATGATGGGCGCCCTTAATCAAAAACCCACAGTTTCAGAGGGAAACAAAATAACTCCGGTGGTTCGCTACAATATTAAAATTATGAGTATAGGTTTTTTAGTCGATGAAGGCGCTGCTGTTGTGTGGCGGGGACCTATGCTTTTTAAAGCTATGGATCAGTTTTTTCGCGATGTGGTCTGGGGTGATTTAGATTACCTCGTGATTGACCTTCCTCCCGGCACCGGTGACGTGCAACTTTCGTTAGTGCAAAAAGTGCCTGTTAATTATGCTGTCATCGTAACCACCCCACAAAACATTTCTTTGATTGATGCTAAAAAGGCAATCGATATGTTCGAACGAACCGGTGTTAAGATTGCCGGAGTCATCGAAAATATGTCGTATATGCTAAATCCGGTAAATAATGAAAAAATTCAACTCTATCCGAAAGGCGACCTGAATTCTTACTTAGACGCCAAAAAATTATTAAAACTTGGAGAGATTCCGTTTAACCCATCTGTATCGTTGGGCTCGGAAGCCGGAATTCCGATTGTTGAAAGCAACTCCGAAGGGGTCGAAGCTTTGTGTTTCAAAGACATCGCAAAGAAACTCGCCGCCTTGTCTTAGAAAGATTGGTTTAGTTTTACGGAGAGAATGCAGCATTTGCTTCTCTTCTGTATTCGTCTTTGTTCCACTCCTGTGACCACCTCTTATCATTCCTCTCGTACTTCTATTCTGCTGTTCTAGTCTGCCGTTTTATTCTTCAGATCCGATCTCCGTGTCCTCTGATTCCTGTCTGAATCAAGATGCCAGTAACCCATCGCCCCACTCTTGCAGTACAGACATGTATGAAAAACTCAAAACAATTACCTCTCTTCAAAAACCAGATTAATCTGAAATACTTCGGTGGCTCCTTACTTGAAAACAAACGGAAATCCAGAAGGCCTCTGTCTTCTAAGGATTCCATCCACCTCGTTTTAAGAAGCTCTTGGGCTAAAGGAAAAGACAGCTTTTTGGCAAAGCGAAATTGCAAAAAAATTGAATATTCTATAAAGAAATTTGCGAAAAAATTTGGAGTTCGAATTTATCAGCAGGCCCTCAACGGAAACCATATTCATCTGCTTTTAAGAATCACCAATCGATCGCTATACCGAGCATTCATCAAAGCCGTTTCCGGTCAAATTGCCAGTCAGGTTATGGGTGGGCAAAGTTTTTACCAATTTTCAGTTTCATTTAAAAATCCCGAAGCGGGCGATGGGCTCAAAGTTTCAGAAAAAAGTCAGAGCTTCTGGGAATTTCGTCCTTTTTCAAGAATAGTAAAATGGGGGCAAGACTTCAAAAATTGTACTCAATACATAAAACAAAATGTACTCGAAGCTTTAGGCTTGATCCCTTATCAAGATAGAAAAAACTATTACTCGAGTTGAAACTCGGTTCAAGCTCGCGAGGCTTTGAAATCCTGATAATGCTGGTAGTCGCCTTCAATCACTGTCAGATGATTTTTATCGATTTCAAAAACTTTAGTGGTGATTTCTTTCAGGAAATACCGATCATGGCTGACCATCATGACAGTTCCAGGGAAGGTTTTGATAGCATTGAGCAATACTTCACGAGATTTTATATCGAGATGATTTGTGGGCTCGTCGAGCACAAGCAAATTAACCGGATGGGAAAGAATACAGGCCAATAGAACCCGCGATTTCTCGCCGCCGGAAAGCACTGAAACTTTCTTTTCTACTTCTTCACCGGAAAATAGAAATGATCCTAACAAAGATTTAATAAAACCCATCGACGCATTCGGCACGCGGCCTTCGACCTCTTGCAAAATTGTTTTCTTCGGATCAAGCACATCAAGGGAGTTCTGCGAAAAATACCCGTACTGAATACTCGGACCAATTTTACAGAGTCCGGATGTACTTTCTGTTTGCCCAGTGATGATTTTAAGTAAGGTCGACTTACCGGCGCCATTG
>JAYVIY010000007.1:0-6101 GCA_043769795.1 Pseudobdellovibrio sp.
CGAGAGATACGGCGCCCACGTTGAAATTGCCGAAAACGGAGAAGAAGGTGTGACAAAAGCCCTTGCAAATGGATTTGATATTGTTTTGATGGATCTTCAAATGCCGGTGATGGATGGCTATTCGGCCACCGCCAAATTAAGAGAAAAAAACTTTCGTATTCCGATCGTTGCACTGACCGCTCATGCCATGGCCGACGTTAAAGATAAATGTGAAGAGGTTGGATTTACCACTCACCTTCCAAAGCCGATTGATTGGCGACAGCTGGTAACTACCGTTAAACTCTACGCCTATCGCCACTAGTTTCTGGCTGAAACATAACTCGCAGTTTGGTAACGTTTAAGCCCCAGTGAGAACACCTGCACTGAAAACCATAAAAATAGTCCGGCAGCCAAAGCTGAAATTGTGGCCGATTCCCAACTGCCATTTTCGATAGCGCTCATCGGAAGCACGCCGGTCACTGCGGCCGGCGTAAGAAAAAGTAAAATTCGGCCTTTGTCAGTGAACACTTTTCCGGTGGGATAAAACGAAAGACTCAAATTAGTTTCAAGTAAAAGATTGGCCAACGCATTTCCGCGTTTCACAAAAAAAGCAATAGAACCGGTTAAAATAAAAAGACCGAGAAACGCAACTCCTGATACCAATGTAAAGGCGATGCACCTCAGAGCGAGCGACACCGGAGCCATGAAGAAAAGTGCGACGAGATTGCAAGCTCCCTGAATGAGATCACCAAGCGCAGGGGTAATACTCTGCGAAATTCCAACGAGCAACAGTGGCTGCCGCGGGGTTGCAAGCATGGGTTCTAGAGTTCCTTCTTCAACGTATTCAGCTATTGATCTTACTCCGCCGAAGAAAAAACAAATCGATCCCCAGGCGATGGTCACCATAGCGTTCAATGAAAGAAAATAAATTGTGAGCAACTGTGCGTCGGGCTTTCCGTCAAACAACATGGCCCAGAGACCCCACAGAATAATTACGTTATTGATAATCATTCCGAATGTTCCGGCTAAAAGATTTACCGGATTGGATTTTTGAGAATCCCAGTGATACTTCAGTGCTAAGCGGATCAAATTCCAGCTATTCATCGCTATCCACCGAATGACTGGTGCTGTTTTTTAGCAAACCTGAAGAAAAAAATATTAATAAAAATTAAGACTAAAGAAAGCAGCGAAGTTCTAACCAGCCATTCAAGGCTGCTGATCTGATAGAAATGTCCTTTGACGCAAAAATAGGCCGGCTGAAAGAAAAGATCAGAAGGCGGAAGCAACAATAACCAGCTTTTCCAAGGTTCGCTGAAATCAGCCACTGGACCCCAGACGCCCCCAAGTACTAAAAATATTTTTCCGAACGGCAGTAAAAAATAATTTGTCTGATGCCACAACACCTGAGCCACAGCAAAGAAAAGGGCAAAGAGCCCTTGTAAAACCGATAACCACGGAAGCAAAAGAAAAAGTCTTAAAATCGCAAAGTACATCTTTTCGCCGTTAGCGCCTAATAACGGAAATGTGACTAGCAACATCGCCAGCATAAAAAACCGTCCGCCCAGAGAGCGGCCAATTAGGCCTGACAAACTACTGAGAATCCAGGAGCGGGGCCGCGCCAGTGAAATTGAAAAATCACCGCTCGCGCGAGTCACTGAATTCAAACGAACAAAAGTCATAAATAATAATTCGGTGATACCAATATATACTATTATTTCTTCAAGGTTAAAATTTTTCTGGTATGAGTTAAACCTCTGCCAGACCTGCGAGAGTATCCAGACGAAAAAAGGAATGAGCGCATTGGCCGCAAGCGCCGTAGGAATATCAGAAAATTGCTCTCGCAAATTGAACCACGCATGTCGCAAATGAAAACGGCTGGATTCAAAAATTGCAGCTCGACTCATCGTTTATCCTGATAGCGTTGCGCCAGTACTTCCTCGAGGCTGACCTCAGAAATCTGAATGTCCTGCAGTTTATCTCCGTAGTGCACGGATAGGCGCGATAAAGCCTCCGACATCGGTATTTCCCGGGTTCTGATCTCATAGCGGTGAATAAATTCTTCGCTCGTCACCGTCTTAATCTTGGGCTCTTGTGTAAGCGTCGGCGTCAGCTGTTCAGAAACTGTAATCTGAACCCGCCTTAAATCTGTGAGGTCGCCTTTGAGATCAGCTAAGCGTCCATCGAAGCGCTTGGTTCCATGATCAATCAGAATACAGCGCTCGCAGAGAACTTCGACGTCAGAAAGATCGTGGCTTGTTAGCAAAAGAGTACTTTTTTCTTCTTTCTGCCAACGCAGAATCAGTTCACGAAGTCGATTTTTAGCGATGATGTCTAAACCGATCGTGGGTTCGTCCGCTAAGAGAATTTTCGGTTTGTGTAGCAATGCCGCCACCACCTCGCAGCGCATTCGCTGGCCTAAAGACAATGTACGAACCCGCTTCGGCATTAAATCAACGATATCAAATAATTCGGCCAACTCAGAAATACGTTTTTTTTTAGCCAGTCCCGTCAAAAAATAAATTTCTGAAATGAGATCCAGACATTGCAACACGGTCATATGCATGAACAATTGACTGCGTGTACCGAAAACCAATCCCAGCTGTTTATTGGCCTCGAGTGAACCCACCGGAAATCCGGAAATTTCAGCCACACCTGAGCTGGGTGCAAGTATCCCACAAAGAATTTTAATCGTGGTGCTTTTGCCGGCACCGTTCGGACCGAGAAAGGCCACAGACTCGCCGGGTTTGAGTTCAAATGAAAGGTCATTCACCGCAAGAAAATTTTTTTTACCCGAATTAAAGTTCTTAACGATGTTTTTAGCAGAGAGCGAAATTTCCATAGCTATTTATAGCAGTGCACTTAATTGCTGACAACTTTTGTATTACTAGTTCAACCATAATTGCAGCGTTTGCCACACACCGGCTGGAATATTAAAGCCATCGGCTAAATAGTCTGTACCCGCGATGCCGACTATTGGCCCAAGCCACACACGGACATGATCAATAAATGAAGGCTGATAAAACGGCGTGAGCCACGAGTCGGCCTTTATAGCCTTTTGCTCGGCGGTCAAAATCTGTTGAAAAAATTTGTTATAAAGAGCTTCGTCCTTCAACGCTTCTGCAGACTTTTTGAGGTCGACCCATTCTTTTGTGTAAAGGGTTAGGCGTGCAAATGTGGTTAAAAACTCATCGGTATTCTTGTTGGCTGAAATCACGCGCAAAACTTCCAATCTCTGATTTCTTACCGAATTCGGAGTTTCAATCACTGTTTCGATGTCAGGCATATAAATCTTAAGAACATAACTGTTGTAATTAAGACCGATAAACCCGCCCACAATCGAGCGGTAGCGCTCCGGAACAACTTTGAGAACCAGCGCCTGAATGGTTTCAATTTGCGTCAGTGTGCTCGGTATCAATCGTATTGCATATTTTCTCTGTAAACTGAGGTCGCCCTTTAGTTTTAAAATAAGCAGTTCAGGATTTTCCCGGAAAAAATTATGGATAGCCTCAATCGATGGGCGCGAAATAACTTTAGCGGTTTTTGCACTGACAAAAGAAGGAGTTCCGAGAGATTGCAACACATACTGGGCACTTTCAGCGGCGCTTTGGCCGGGTTCTGCAAGTTTTTCTAAGGCTGCGCGAATATACATATAATCGGCGTAACTTTCCGCAAATTTCTTTTTGATCTCAATAAGTTCACTTTTTGTCGGACCTTTTTTGCTTGTGCTCGCCAGATCCTTTTCGAGCTGAGTCAGTCTGAAGTAGCCGAGCTCCACATTCAAGAAAACATCGCGGTACTGTTCAACGGCTAATGTGGCATCCTGAGCATTTTTAAAAAGAAAAATAAAATACTTTTTATGCATTCTGATATCATTGAGCGATTTTCGGCCCGAATCTCCGGTGAAATTACGCCAGAAGTTAATTTTATCTCTGAGCACGCGAACTTCATCTAACACCTTAGCTGCATCATTAATTATATCTGAAATTTCAATTTTTTTCTCTTCAACTTTAAAATAATCTATGCAGGCCTTTTGCGCCTTCACTGAAACTGTAAAACAGACAAAACTTAGAAAAACCAGGGCCATCTTCATTGAATTCAAACTCTTTTCAGCTGTTAAGCATTTAAACACTGTGACCGCAAATGCCCTTGAGACGCTCGCTCGGAGGGGATAAAAAGCAGTTCAGTGTCGTGTTTGAAAGATTTGCAAGGCCTGAGCCCGAAAAGGCGGCTTTTCTAACTCCAGAATCTATAGGCTGTAAAGCAAAGGGCACTGCCGACTCCCCAGTCAAACCAGGGATTTGGCGTCAGGTAACTATAGACCATGAGTAGTATACCGATAACAATGATCCGGGGATCACTTTTTTTCTTACCTTCTCGCATCATCCAAAGGCCTATGGTACCAAAAATGAAGCCGGCTAAAAGAGATGAAACAGAAATATTTAACATCTCAATTAAGCTTATAGTGAAGCGGAACAAAGTAAACGTATTTCTTTTGAAATGCGCTTGATGATCTGATTTTCTTCAGTGTGCGAATGCTTAACTAATAAAAGATCAAAAGTAACAGGCTTTAACGGGCTTTCTATCTCTTCCAGTAAAAAGTTTTTAGCCCTCGTGCGATTAATATTAAAAGCCAGAACTTTAGGAATAAAAATACAGGCTTTACCGGCATTAACAATCTCAAGTCCAGAAGAAACGGAGGTGGCCCCGTAATGTATATTTCTTTCGATTTGGGCGGGCCACCCGTCTGAAGTTCTGAGATTAAGCGGGTTTTCTTTTACATTTGAGGTCGGCACGACGAACGGTATTTCAGCGCTGGGCATGGCCCTAAACAAATCCTTCAGTTTATAAACTCCGAAAACCAGCTTCGCCAATTTAAGATACTCGATATTCTTCTGCGGAAAAGGCACAAGGCACAGTCCGAAATCAATTTTCTTTTCAATCAGATTCAGTTCAAGTTCGCCGGTGCTGCTATTAAATAGAAAACATGTTTCCGGTGAAATTGCGTCCACAATGGTTCTTGAAAAACAGAGCCCCAGCAGTTCAGAAATGCCGATTCGCAAATTTTTAACCGTGGCCACTTCGCTTTGTCTCAATTTCGCAACTTTTGCGACAATGTCTTTGCTCTTATGGTAAACTTCAGTGGCGGCTTCGGTAGCCTCTATACCCCGACCCACATTTCGAAAGAGCACAAGACCCAGTTCGTCCTGGAGCACTGTCATCGATTTTGAAAGAGCACTGTGTGAAATATTCAGAATCTCCGCAGCTTTAGTGAGGCTGCCTGTTTCAAAAATTACACAGAAGTAACGAAGGCGATCTGTATCCATATGTCACATAATGTATCATTTATTTCACTTTTATTCAACAATTAAATAATCTAGAACAAGCATACAAGAGGAGTTCTTTATGAAATTTTTATTTTTAGTCCATTTGTTATTTGCCTCCACCGCCCTAGCCGCCTTAGACGGCACCTATCTGATGAAATTGAAAATCGGCGAGAAAATCTTTGATGACATCCTCGTCTTAGAAGGCGTCAATGGCCCCATCGACTACTATTCAAGGGGGCCGCTCAAAGGAAGCGTAACAGTTTCGAACGCATTCTCGGTTCCGCTCGCGGGTAATGTCTCGTGCTCGGTTTGGATCGGGATCTGTAATCTAGACTTTGAAATCACCGCAGTTGAAAACGGAAATTCTTTCAAAGTTTTTTACAGCGGGGAATACACTTTGGCGCAAAGCTTCACGGGCTCAGCCCACTTAGAAAACGGAGACCTTCTTGGAACCTTTGAAGCTACACGAATCAAAAAATGAAATTCTCGATCACATTCATAGCCACCGCTCGATTCGTGCCTATAAAAACAAAGGCGTTTCTGAAGAAAAGTTAACACGAATACTGTCAGCGGCTTCAAGGGCGTCTTCTTCCGGAAATATGCAAGCCTACTCAATCATCGTGACGACCGATGAGAACTTAAAGCGCGAACTCCATAAGCCGCACTTTGAGCAGTCGATGGTGCTCGAAGCTCCGGCACTTATGACTTTTTGCGCCGATTTTCACCGCATGCGACGTTGGATTAAAATGAGCGATGCCCCAGATAATTTCGATAACTTCATGAGTTTTATGATTGCGA
>JAYVIY010000008.1:0-2228 GCA_043769795.1 Pseudobdellovibrio sp.
TATCTTTCGGTAAAAGGTATTAATTACGGAATTGATTTCAAGGGTGGAACCGAGATTCAGGTTAAATTCTCTAAGCCAGTGAGCATTGACGAGATCAGAAGCTCTGTTCAAGGGATGCATCTCGGTGAAGTGGGTGTGCAAAGTTTTGGTGAGGGCAGTGAGTTTATTATTCGGTTTATTGGTGAAAAGGGTACTACTGATAAAGAAACCAACGATAAATTAAATAGCTCAATCACCTTAGTCAGAGAAAAATTATTGTCTCAGTTTGCAGCCAGTGGAGTTGAGATCAGACGGGTAGATACAGTTGGGCCGCAGGTTGGTGCAGAGTTGAAAAGAAGCGGTTTCTTAGCCGTATTTTATTGCCTGCTTGTGATCTTAATTTACGTTTCGATTCGGTTTGACTACAAATTCGGACCTGGCGCCGTAGCCTGTCTATTTCACGATGCTGTAATAACCTTGGCTATTTTTATGTTGGTTGGCAAAGAAGTTAATGTTCCGATTTTAGCAGCCATTCTTTCGTTGATTGGTTTTTCGCTTAATGACACCATCGTTGTTTTTGACCGTATTCGTGAAACTGAACATATTTACAAAGACAAAGGCTATGCATTTATCATTAATCGTTCAATTAATGATATGTTAAGCCGAACCTTGATTACTTCGGGAACGGTATTTGTTTCTGCATTATCTTTGTATCTATTTGCTGGCGGCGTAGTTTCTGATATTGCCTTTGCAATTTCAGTTGGAATATTCTTCGGTACTTACTCATCGATCTATGTTGCTGCTCCACTAATTTTGGTAATGGAAAAATTAAAACTGTCTCCGCAGGCAACTTAGCAATTTTTAGAGGTCTGAAATGGCTCAATGGAAAGAGAGAACTACTCAAGCTCCTAAGCTGGTCGGACCGTTTCCGGACCTTATTGGCAGAGTATTGGCTTCGCGCGGCTTTGATCAGGAAAATCTGGATGAATTACTGAATCCTAAGCTCAGTGAGTTGAAAGATCCATTGAGTATGCTTGGAATGGAAAAGGCTGTTGCTCGCATCGTACAGGCGTACAAAAATAATGAAAAAATTTGCATCTACGCCGATTTTGATCTCGACGGAACAAGTGGACTTGCAATTTTAAAACAAGGCTTAGAAAAAGTTGGTTTTAAAGAAGTCAGCTACTATCAGCCCAAGAGGCTCAGCGAAGGCTATGGTTTTCACGCAGAAGCCGTTGAAGAACTGAAAAAATCCGGAATCGGTTTAATCATTACGGTCGATGTAGGAATAACTTCTTTTAAGGCCTTTGAAAAAGCTCTGGAACTCAATCTTGATGTCATTTTAACTGATCACCATTTGCCGGCAGAAGAACTTCCGAAAGCGTTTAGCGTTGTTAATCCGAACCAAAAAGACTGTAAATCGGGCCTCGGGTATTTATGTGGCGCCGGCGTAGCCTTCTATCTATTAAGAGCTGTCAAAAGGGCGTTTTTTGATGATCCGAGTCTTCCGAAAAACGAATGGGATCTTAAAGAAGTGCTGGAGTTTTTCTGCATAGGAACTCTGACCGATATGGTGCCTTTAATTGGTGATAATCGGGTTTTAGTAAAATTAGGATTAAAGACTTTAGCTGTAACGACTAAACCGGGCCTTAAGTCTCTGTTAGAGGCCCTGAAACTTGATGGGCGTGAGCTCACATCTCAAGACGTAGCCATCAGGTTTGCGCCGAAATTGAATGCACTATCTAGAATGGAATCAGATATTCTTCCGGCTCATATCTATCTTGAGACCGACTATAAAAAATCAGAAAAAATGGTCTATCGAATTTTGGAGAATAACGAAACCCGCCAAAGCTTACAGAGCGATGCAGAAACCAAAGCATTTAAAATGCTCGAGGGCTGGAGTCAGCCTGATTACGTTTTTGTAAGCTCAACTCATTTTCATCGTGGAATTATAGGTTTAATTGCGACTAAACTTTCGCAGCATTTTAATCGACCCGCCTTTGTGGGATCCGAAAACTCTGAGGGGATGATCGTCGGAAGTTCGCGAACTCCCCCGGGGTCTGAGGTCAGTCTGGTTGCTGCACTTAAAGGTGCAGAAAAAGTATTAAATCGTTTCGGTGGCCATGCGGCAGCGGCCGGTTTCGAATTGCACTCTAAAAACCAATTGGAATTTTCCGAATTATTGCAAAAATACTTTCAGAGTATCAAAGCTCAAGAGCAGACTGTTGAAATTGATTTCGATACGGCGG
>JAYVIY010000009.1:0-2227 GCA_043769795.1 Pseudobdellovibrio sp.
TATTAATCGGACTTCCTGGTATCTCAAATTAGTACAATTAAAGAATGATAATTAAATTTCCGATAAAGCAATAAGTTCCTTGAGGAGAAATATGAAAAACGCATTGTTATTATTGTTGTTGGGCATTTGCGCTGCGAGCACAGTAAACGCCGAAAATCCAAAGAACATAGCGAACTGCTCTTCTAGTTCCGCAAATGGAGAAGACCTATATACCGGAAGCGGAAAACTTTTGCGGTACATAGTTAAGTATGAAACTGATAGCACACCTCGAACTGCAATTTTTTTTTCATTGCGCACTTATTCACGTAAGTTATCAGATAGGGAAGTTTATAAGGTTACTGATAAAGAATTTAAAAACATAACAAAAACTGATGCGCCGGAATTTGTTGAATCATTTTCAAAAAATATTGAAAAAAGAGCTTCAGAGCAATCACCTTCGGAAATCGGAGATCTCTGTGAGATCTGGAGGGGTAATCAAGAATAAAGCTTTAGCATAATGTGCTTTCTGCGGTTCGGCATTTTAAACCGAATTCGGAGACCGAATCTGTATTCGGATCTATTTCAGAAATAAGTTGGTACGATCTTTTCATTCTACCTTCAAAATGAAGAAAATATTTAGAACCCTCGAGCTATCCGAAAAATTCAATCATCAAACCGAAAATTTGAACTTAACTGTCCTGAAGAAGCTGCCAAAAACATTGAAAAGGGCTTAATTGAAGCTATTGCTTTTGGACTTCATCATGTCAGCAATCCAAATTTAGTAGAAAAAATTAAAAATGGAGTTGCTTTAATCGAGCCCGATCAAAATACCTATTATACAAACGACGCTAAGGGATACACGGATTATTCTTTGAATTAAACTTTCGTGAATGTGCTGTAAAAAAACAGCACATTTTCTGGCTCGAAAGTAAATTCCCATCATTTCACTTTTTCTTAAACAACAACAATTTTAAAAGCTTTGCTTGTAGTGAGCGTGCGTAGTGATTTCAAAGATTCATGTTAAAATCTTAATAGAAAAAAATCTAAGAAATCTTATTTTTACTCGTGTAAATCGAAAAGCCAAGTTTCATGGCAGAGGTTATTTTTTTCATTTTCTTTACTCGTGCAAGCTGATCCGCTGGCAAATTGGAATCATCTAAAAACTTATCGATTTCAATTTCCCTCTCGCGAAGTGCTCTTCCTAACTGCAGCGCCTTACTCATGGTTTCTTTAACAATCTCGATACTGAAAGGCTTTTCCAGTAAATCTGTTGCGTCTAATCTTAAAGCCTCAAGCATATTCTCTTTATCACCATGCCCTGTTAGGATAACGACTGGTGTATGATAAAATTGACTACGAATCTCAGCTAAAAATTGAAGCCCGGTCATTTTTGGCATTTTAATATCTGTCAAAACGGCATCCACTTCATTAGATTTAAAAATTTCCAGGGCCTCCGAACCGTTTGAAGCTGTTTTTATCTCTGAACATAAAGGTTGTAGAATCTCAACCAAGGTTTGAAGAATCTCTGGCTCATCGTCAACGATCAGTAATTTGCCAAAACGCTGCTGTGGATTATTTGTAGAACTCATTGATTTTCCTTATAATTTTGATTTCGATTAACATTTTGTCTTAATAACTAAAAAGCTTTAGCGAGTAATTTGCAAGGCTAGTCTAGTCTTGTTTTTAGATGCAGGAAGTTAAGCGATTCAATCCCTACCACTACATTGTCTATCTCGTTGCTCACCAGTCTTTGTTTAAGCCATTGAGAATCGAATTTTTGAGTCTATGAATATATCCCAGCATATCATCTGTGGTTCATCAAAAAAAACCGCCCCAACTTGGACTTTTCTTGGACACTAAAAAACTAAGTGTGTAGTATCAAGCAGTTAGGACTGCGATGCCGGCTCCACCAATTTCAGTGCTTGAGAACCCTCTTCGTTTCCGAAGGTTTCGAGCCTCGGAAGTTGAAAATTCAACACAGGCTTTAACGGGTTGGCTTCGTCATCATTGTTGAAGCTGTGAAACTCAATATTTAAAATGGGAACGACATACTGAGGTATCAATGAGTTATTTAAAGCAACTTTTATCAATTACAAAAAACTTAGATATTAATTGCGAATATTGGGATGTGCGTATCGAAGACACGTTTGAAACGGCCATCGATATTATAGATGGTGAAGTGGCTACGTGTACATCCAGTCCATCATTAGGGGCGTTTCTTCGTGTGCGCAAAAATGGATTTTGGTTT
>JAYVIY010000010.1:0-2214 GCA_043769795.1 Pseudobdellovibrio sp.
ATGTTTTTGCCAGCGGTGCATATCTGAGGTTCTGCATCTATCGTTTTTAAGCAACTCAATCGGAACTTCTACAGATCTTTGACCGGCAGGAATTGTTAATTGGACCTTCACTCGAACGTAATCTATTCCGGCATAGGCCGACCCATCGCGGGTTTCCAAATCGATAATCACTGGCCACTCAAGATCCTGATCAATTACAATTTTCACACTGGTTCGTTTGGCGTGTTCTTTATTGTCTACAACTTCACTTTCAAATCTTGCAATGACCTGACAAGGTTGAACCGGAGGTTGCCGTGGCTGAACAATCGGTTCTAGAATTGGTTCCAAAACAGGCGGCGGCGGCGTTGGTTGATCTATAGCCGGGGCAACGTTTTCACAAGGCAAGTTAATTTTAGCCGAGTTGCTGACGACTTTAGCGTTTTGTAGTCGCGCTGAATTGATGACGGCATTAAAGTAGCTATCACAAAAACGAGTGCGACGGCCGCCAATAACCGGTAATGGCATGCGGGTTGTTCCCGGAGCAATAACGATTGTCTGTGAAGTTTCGGAAGAGCGGGTTTTAAATCCGGCAAAATCCCGGTAGTGCCTTGCCGTTGCATCAACCAAATCAACCACTACGGTCACCGGTAAACTTGAAACTTCGCTTAATTGAAGATCTAGGCGGGCTTCAAGTTTGCTATCCATTTCTACTTCACTTTGCACGAAACTAACTACAGGCAGATTACCGGCAGGCGCTGTTGGAGTTGATCCAGGAGCCGGCGCCGGTTGACCGCGCTGCTGTGCCGTTGGTGCTGGCTCAGGATTAGAAAGCGGTTTTACTCTTGTGCTTCCATCGTAATTAGTTTTCGCGCAGCCACCTAAAAAAACAATCGCTAAAATCAGCGGCGTAAGAAAACTCAACATCTTGAATTGCATAAAAAATCCTGTTCCAAAATTGATGTATAAAACTCGAGTGCGCAGTATAGGGGCAAATGCGATTCTTCGCTATGTCAAATTTTTTGACATGAAAAAAGGTAACGAAGCTGCAGTTTTTTCGGCTTTACTTTCTTTGTGCTGATAACTATTGAAAATAATTTAAAAAATTGCAAGTATGCCGCCTATGAAAAAATTCTACTTCCTCCTCCTATTCTCTTTTTCCATTTCGCACGCGAACGTCATTGGTACTGAGTACCAGAACTTCAATCCGGATATCTCGGGCACTGATTTTACGACTGTACATTCGTCTGAGCCGGTCAAAGAGTGCATGTGCAATCTTGGAATATTCTTCAACTACGCAAAAAACACACTAACCTACTCAGATCGTTACTATCAGACGAATGCAGAACTTGCGGGCGTTAGAGCAAATGACTTTTTGTTGGGTGCCGATCTCTATGCCTCTTTTGGCTTAACCAAAAACTGGGATATCGGGGTGGCACTACCCTTTATTGTTACCGCAAAAAATGACGATCCTTACGGCGTCAGTTACTTCGAGCAGTTCGGACTGACTGAAATCCGACCGATGACGAAATACCGGTTTTTCGGCGACGATAACCATGGTTTGGCAGTTATTGCTTCAGCCAACTTTAATTATATTCAAAATAATCCATTTGCAGGCAATGGCGCAGGTCCAACACTAAATATCGAGTTCGCAGCAGACACAACAATTGCCGGTGATCTAAAAATTGCGGGAAATATCGGTTTCAGAAAGCGAAACTCCGGAAACCAATTGGTCGATAAAGCCACCGGGCAACTTGTGCCCTTCGTTCCATTCTCAGATAGCCTCATTTACTCTTTAGCTGCAGCAACAAAATTTGAAAGCTTAAACAGCGACGTTTTGGCCGAACTCAAAGGAAGTCAGCCTGGTGGAAATGGTAAAGACTCGGTCAAAACGGCTCAGCAGGCATTTGAACTTGGCCTAGGGCTTAGATACCATTGGTCAAAAGAGTCCATAGTTCATGTCGGTGCGGGAACGAAAATAGCTGACGCTCAGTCAACACCAGACATCCGCGCTTATCTTGGTCTGAACTACCAAATGGGGCCCGTTTTTTGTGATTCTAAAGGTAACGACAGTGCTAAAGCCGCTGAAAAATTACCAACGGCCGTGGTGCTCAATCACCCGGTGGGCGCTTCTGATGCCACCCAACTTAACATGAATGTTTCGGCTTTGAATCCGGCTGACTATGCTGCCTACAAATGGAAAATGGGTTCTACGTTGAAAATGAACTGCTTTGATAA
>JAYVIY010000011.1:0-6052 GCA_043769795.1 Pseudobdellovibrio sp.
ATCGAAGAAAATACTTATACTTTACACCGGCGTTTTGATCGTATGGGTCGGCTCATCGGCGACGACATGATGAAAAGACTTTTTGATACCCATGTCATGGTTATCGGGCTCGGTGGAGTTGGTTCTTGGGCGGCTGAATCACTGGCCCGCTCTGGGGTCGGCAAAATAACTATTATTGATTTCGACGAAATTTGCATCACCAATGCGAACCGCCAGATTCATGCCTTACAGGGTCTTGTCGGACATAAAAAATCTCTGGTCATGGCTGAAAGACTTAGAAAGATTAATCCTCAGGCTCATGTTGAAGCTCTGTCTTTATTTTACAACAAAGACACCTCTGAGCAAATATTAGCTCACAAGCCGGACTACATTTTAGACGCCATTGATAATTTAACTGCTAAGACACATTTATTGAATGAGTGCCGTACCAGAAATATCAAGGTTATTACCAGCGGTGGAGCTTCCGGTAAAATGGATCCGACCCGAATTCAGATTATAGATCTTGCAAAAACCAACATTGATCCGCTTTCGCATTCAGTTCGAAAGATACTGCGACAGGAATATGCTTTCCCGAAAGAAAAATTTTTTAATATCCCTTGTGTTTTTTCTGACGAAGTACCGATTCAACCTATTGAATTGAAGTACGATAACGGGCAAGGCTTTAAATGCGTTTGTCCACAGGGCGAAATCGATCCGCACGGATGCATGCACCGCTCAGTTATTTATGGTACAGCCAGTTTCGTAACTGGAGCATTCGGTCTGGCAATGGCTTCGTGGGTAGTGCGCGACCTGACCCAGGCCCCAGAAGCAGAGAAAAGCCTATGAGTCTTGTTATTTTTTTCGGCTACTCGCTCTTTATTTTTCTCTTGGGAGTAACAGTTATGTCGGTTACTTTTTATCACTGGTACAAGCATGCTAAAGAGGCAAAGGCGCAAAAAAAGCTTGCTGAAAGCATTCAGTAAAAGTAGATTCGGGTACTTATTTTCCGGAGGCCCCTATGAACATTACTGAATTTATTGATCATCACTATCGCCACTTCAATGCCGCCGCCTTAAAAGATGCAGCAAAAGGTTACAAAGATTTAATAAATCAGGATGGCAAAATGCTTGTTACGCTTGCCGGAGCAATGAGCTCAGCAGAGTTAGGTCTTTCGCTAGCCGAAATGATTCGTCAGAATAAAGTCCATGCTATTTCCTGCACTGGCGCCAATCTGGAAGAAGACGTTTACAATTTGGTAGCTCACGACCATTACGTCAGAATTCCGAACTACCGAGATTTAACTCCGGAAGATGAACAGAAACTTTTAGAAAAACATTTAAACCGCGTAACTGATACCTGTATCCCCGAAGAAGAAGCTATTCGACGTATTGAAAAAGCCGTTCTTGAAGAGTGGCAAAATGCAGAAAAAGAAGGAAAAAGTTATTTCCCTCATGAGTACATGTACAAAATATTACTCAGCGGTAAGTTAAAACATTTCTACCAGATTGATCCGAAAAATTCATGGTTACTGGCTGCGGCCGAGAAAAATTTGCCGATTATTGTTCCGGGCTGGGAAGACTCAACCACCGGTAATATTTTTGCTGGGCACATTATCAAGGGCGATATCAAGAGCTCACGCACGGTAAAATCAGGAATTGATTATATGATTTATTGGGCCGAATGGTACATGAGCACGGCGACAAAAAATAAAGTGGGCTTCTTTCAGATCGGCGGCGGCATTGCGGGAGATTTCCCGATTTGCGTGGTGCCAATGTTATCTCAAGATTTGGGTCATGATGATGTTCCGTTGTGGAGTTATTTCTGCCAGATATCGGACTCGACAACGTCATATGGATCTTATTCAGGCGCCGTTCCAAATGAAAAAATCACTTGGGGAAAGCTTGCCATCGACACTCCTAAATTTATCGTTGAAAGTGATGCTTCGATAGTTGCTCCCCTCATGTTTTATTACATTCTCGGAATGTAATAATGAATAAAAGCAATGTGACCGGACTGGTTACTGGACTTTATATCTATCCGGTAAAATCCTGTCGTGGGATCAAGCTTTCAGAAATGAAAATTACTTCGCGAGGGCCGCTCTACGACCGTCAATGGATGTTGGTCGATGAAAACAATCAGTTTCTCACTCTAAGAACCCTTGCAAAGTTAGCTGAAATTAAAACCTCTGTACAGGGGCCTTTTCTTCATCTCTATGCCGGTGCTAATAAGGTATTCGTTAATATCGAAGAAGACTGTGAGCAGATTGAGCCCGTTACAATCTGGGATAAAACCATTCAGGCCGGAATCGAAAACAAAAGTATTAACGAAGCGCTCTCTGATTTTTTATGTAAAACCGTAAAATTAGTTAGATATCAAAAACAAAGCTTTCGTGATTTGGAAGACGGTGCAACGAAAGTCGTGAAGGAAACGATGTTTTCCGATTCGCGGCCACTTCTACTCGTTAACGAAAACTCTCTACAGAATCTGAATGAAAAACTAAAGATCAAAAACGCAAGCCCCAGTGTCATTGAAAGATTTAGACCCAATATTGTAATTAACGGACTTCCGGCCTATCAAGAAGATCGCCTTAAAGAAATCAAAATCGGCGGATTGCTTTTTCAGAACCCGAAACTTTGTACCCGTTGTCCGGTCATCACGCAAGACGTTGAAACCGGAAAAGTGGTATCAAAAGAAACTCTTCAATCTCTGGCTGAAGACCGAAGAAAACCCGGAGGTTCCGAAGTTCTATTTGGCGTCAATCTAACGCCAAATGATATCGGAACTATCAGGGTTGGTGATCCGGTTATTATAACTGTCCTTTGATAAGCGGAAATAAAAATCTGTAAAGTGAACCCTTATCCTGCTCGCGTAATTTAAACGCTGTAACCAATGCTTCGTACTCTTCAGGATCCAAGTGTTCTAGTGTTTCACCGCGGCTTACGCTGCAGACTTTGGCTCCTAATTTACAGGTCTTTTTCATAATTGAAGCGAACTTACGGACTAAGTCATTAGTTAAATCATTTTTTCGATCTTCCGGTAATTCAGCCAAGATACCCACTTCGCGATTGAGATTCTGGCTTCGGAAGTCCCAGTTGAATGAACCGATAAATACGGTCGTGCGATCTAACAAGACCATTTTTGCATGAAGAGTATCGGGGCCTTGATACTCCAAAATGCTCACGCCGGCATTCAAAGCCAGGTGTCGAGTTTGTTCGTAACCTACATTGGCAGCCGGGACGTCGTTTGAGCCTTTCGAGTTAGTAATAATAGTTACTTCCACATTTTTGTCTTTAAGGTACTTAAAGACCGCTTCTTGTTCAGGAGTAACTACTAAATATGGAGTGATGATAATAACTGAGTCTTTAGCTTTAGATATAGCCGTATAAAGCTGGGTACCAATGCTATTTTCAGGTTTCTTTAAATTTGCGTTTTGCTTCGTCACATCATCAAAAAGAAAATCAATCGACTGCACCTCGATGGCCTTCTGATTCCAGTCGCTCACTTCATGAGTGATGCTCAGTTTGTTGCTCTTATATTGCAAAATTAGTGAATCAAGTTTGTTTTCTTCACGAACAACGGCTTTCACCCGGGCTTCGCGAGCGAAATCGCAACTGCTTTGATCTTCTCGCGAGGCGCAAGACCAAGGCGAAAGATTATCCACTGAATAGTCATAGAGGGCCACCGGAGTTACAAATTTTGAGTTCCAGAGGTCGTCAAAATATTTCGCAGCCACTTCGATGGCTTTACTTTCGAGAACTAAAGCGTCGCTATCCTCATAGACCGGAAGTGCTTCGCCGCGCTTGGTTTTATCAGGTATTCCGTAATAGCCGTTCGCGATATTTCGACCGCCTGAAATCATGTATTTTGAGTCGATGATTAATCCCTTGTCATGCATGCGTTTTGTGTAGCGAAAAGGGCGAAACAAATTGAAGGTATTGTATTCTCTGATTTCGATATTTTTCTTTTTATCCGGATGTAGATTCAACATCACCGCAGCCATGGTCTCGCGCAGGATGAGGTTGTGCATTGAATCCACAAGAATTTTAACTTTTACATCTCTGCTGGCCGCATCTTTAAGTAAGGCTAGAGCCGAACGTGACAAATTATCGTTTTCAATAGTGAAGTATTGGGCTCGCACGTCAGAATTGGCATTCTGGATATAATCGGCCCGGGCCTGCAAAGACTCCTTATTATTATCAAGGAGTACGATTTTATCGGCGACGGCGTTATAGGCAAATGCGCTCACCAAAGCAGAAGCAACTAAATGACGTAAATAGTTTTTCATAATTTTTCTCCGATCGTAAGATCACATGACTAGTATCAAGTAGCGGGCCAAGGCTAAGGTGTTTTTAAAGCGTTTAAAGCTAGTGCCGTTGACCCCGCGCCAAAAAAGGCAGCTTATAGTTGGCTCTTGTCTAGATTTGAGACAGGTCAGCTCGAACCTATTCTAGCAGGGTATGGAATACATTCTGCTTTCAATCATTCGTTGTTTTAAAAGTAACAAAAAAACCAATAATAAGGAGTTCTCAAGTGAAATCAAAAAATCTAGCGCTTTTCGTGTCGACCGTGATGTTAACCAATATGGTGGGTTTTTCTGCCATGGCTGCAAATACCAAAGTCAACGATGAGCTTATTGACCAAAGTATCAAAGCACAATCGAATGAAATGAGCCGAAACCTCGAACAAGTTAATGCACTTATTAAGTCGATAGAAAACTATAGATCTCAAAGCGAAGGCGAAAAACAGAATGCTTTTGTTAATGCGGCCCGATTAATGATTACGGTTCTAGGTCTTTCGAGCACGGCCGTTCACTTAAAGAATATACAGGCGCAATCATCTGCAGAATTAACTTTAGCGGCGGTTACAGGTATTTTGTCTACGGTTTTAGAAAAGTACGTGTCTTCTCAAAAAATCGATATGAATGAAGTCAAATCTCTGATCGCAAAAAATCAGAAGGATTTAGTAAACTCAATCGGCGGCGTGAGCAAAGAGGATGCGGCTTTGATTACTGGTGCCGTGGCTCAATTATCGCAGATCAGTTCAGGTCTAGACAGCCAGATGAACGACATCAAGAGAACAATTGATTCAGGTCAAACGGATGTGGCAATAGTTGCTTTTGTTACGATTGCGCTTCATTACGCGGCTCCGTTTCTTCCACAAAAATTAAAAGACATCGTTTCAAATAAGATTCCAACGCTTTTAGGTCAGGCTTCTAAAACAAAAAAGCAAGGTATGCAGGCATTGGGCGGAGCTAACATCGCCACTTTACTTTCTACTGTTGCAGGTATGGCCGGTAAAGACTCCCAGGCTCAGTTAGATTCTATTCTTTCGAACTTGCGCGTTTCTCAGGCGAACCTGAAATCTGCGCTTAAGTAAGCAATGTTAAGACTTTTCTTAGTACTTTCATTCATTCTCATCAGTCTAAGCACGCAGGCTAAAAACTCGTGCTTAGTTCTTTTTGAGCGGCAAAGTGCAACTGAGATTTTTTCAATTATTAATGATAAGTATTCGCAAAAGTTATTTAGCGAGTCCGTAGACGAAAATATCCGACAGTCTTCTTTTGTTTTTCGCGGCTACAAGCTCTTCAAACTGAAAAGAATGTTTAAAAATCTCGAAAAAAACGGCAAGAGCTTCGATCAATTCGAAGTGGCCTCGTTTGTTTACAAACTTGATCGATTGGCATTCGCCGATGCAGTTGAAAAAGATCTCAGTCGTTCTGAAAAAGACGCCCTCTCTGAAGCCAGGCGAAGTCTTCTGAACGAAGGAATCATTCGGCACTTCGAGCTCGATAAAGCCAAAACAGGATTTTTCAAAAAATTCGGCTTTTATTTTTCTCAGACAGCCAGCTGGAAGTATTGGCGTTGGAGTTTTGCCTGGATGGGAATGCCAAAGCTTGTTGGCTTAGCCTTACCACCAGAATTGGCGCATAAAATACTGCTGGAAGGATTAAGTGCCCATCGTGACGAGGTTGAAAGATATCTTCCGCAGATTCGCAACCGCAGTTTCTTTAATACCTTTTCAAAAGTTTACAATATGGCATTAGTGGCTTCACTTTTTACTGTGGTGCCCTATC
>JAYVIY010000012.1:0-2207 GCA_043769795.1 Pseudobdellovibrio sp.
CAATTGCAAAGGGAACTTTTACCCACATTAGGTTTGCCGACCATAGCAATCTGCATTCCTTCTTTAAGGGTTTCTTTTGCGTCCGGAATACTCACGTTAATCCATTCCATAACTTCGGCAACACCACGGCGTTGTTCGAAAGAACAGGCGACAACATCGAGCCCGAATTCGTGAAAATCGGCCTTGGCAATATCATCTTCATGATGTTGATCTACTTTATTTATAACTAAAAGCGTAGGCCTTCCGGTCTGTTTTGCTAATTTAATAATATCACGGTCTTCAGGCAACATTCCCGACCTTCCGTCCATAACTGCGATAATGAAATCAACTGAATGTAAAAAGTCAGAAACTTGCTCTTTTATTAACTTAGAAAACAGATCTTGAGCTTCGGTTACTCCGCCGGTGTCTATGAGGTCGTATTTCTTACCCCAAACATCAGCCGGTGAAATTATTATGTCACGCGTAACTCCGGCCTGATTTTTTACCACTGATTTTCGAGAATCGGTAAGAATATTGAACAAAGTTGATTTGCCAACATTGGGTCTTCCGATGATTGCTACTTTTGGAGAAATTAAATTGTAATCACTATTTTCCATCGACTATATATCCTAATTCTTTCATAAACTGCTGTTGGTCAAACCAGTTTTCTTTTACGACCACATTAAGTTCCATAAAAATTTTCTGGTCCATCATTTTTTCGATCTGTATTCGGCTCTCTTGGCTGATTTTCTTGATCACCTGTGCTTTTTTACCCACAACAATGGGCTTATGGCTTTCTTTCGAAACCAAAACATCGACATAAATATGCGGACAAGGCTTTGCGTTCTCATCAAACTTTCTGATCTGAACAGCTAATTGAAAAGGAATTTCATGCTCCAAATTTTCAAAGCATTTTTCCCTGACGATTTCCGCAGCCAACTGCCGTACATTTTCAGTTGTATAGAGTTCTTTATCGTAAAGCGGCGCCGGCGACTCCGGCAATAAAGCTTCGATTTCACTAAGAATGTGTTCACGCCCCTCAACCCCGTCCTTTAGACAGGAAACCTGGAGACACTTTACACCGAGCTCTTCAATCATAGATTTAACTATCAGAATCCGGTGAGCTTTATCGGCCACATCGGTTTTCGTAATGATTGCCATCCAAGGTTTTTTCGAGTTTTTTACCATATTAATTACTTTTTCAACAGCACTGGCATCCTTTTCATCGATGCTGAGAACAGCCAGTAAGGCATCACTCTCTTTGATAACTTCGTAGGCTTCTTTTTCAAGAAACGCGTTCAGTCCTTTTTCAGCCTTAACCAGACCCGGCGCATCGATAAAAACGACTTGAGAATTTTTATTATTCTGAATGCCGAGAATGCGACGACGGGTCGTTTGGGGTTTCGATGTAACAATAGAAACTTTCTGATCAATCAAAAAATTCATCAAAGTACTTTTACCTGCGTTCGGCTGACCAATTAATCCTATAAATCCTGCTCGATATGACATTTCTTCCTCTTAGCTATTCTTTTAAAGTTTTCATTAATTCATTTAAATAAAGTTCTGCGGCCTTTTGCTCAGCTATTTTCTTACTGGCGCCTTCAGCCCGAGTTTTTTCAGTTTCCTGTAGTTTAAGTGAAACTAGAAATTTAGGTTTATGCGAAGGTCCGGTCGTTAGCACGACCTGGTAGATCGGAGTTCCGAGATGATGCTTCTGGGTCAATTCTTGTAGGCGTGACTTGTAATCAGAGGTGTAGGCCACATTCGTTTCGCCGAAAAAGTCGTCGCGGCTGTATTGCTTCAGAATCCAGTTGCGCCCAAGCTCAAGACCTCCATCAAGATAAATCGCTCCGATTATTGCTTCGATGCACGAACCTTGAATTCGGGCATTAAGATGATTTCCCTGTTTAATTTCGCCCGGACCGAACTGCATGAATTTTTCCAGCTCAAATTTTTTTGCAATTTCTGCGAGTTTATTAAGGTTAACTAAAGAAGCCCGTTTTTTTGAAAGTAATCCTTCTTCCTCTTGGGGAAATAAATTCAAAAGTCTCTCGGCCACAATAAAATTCAGTATCGAATCGCCTAAGAACTCAAGCCTTTCGTTATGGTTTTCATTTCGATTAGCCTCTACAGAAAAACTTTTGTGCGTCAGTGCTTCTGCCAGAAAATCTTGATTCTTAAATTCGTAACCTAGGATTTTTTCAAATTGGGCAAGCTGTTTTTTCACG
>JAYVIY010000013.1:0-2191 GCA_043769795.1 Pseudobdellovibrio sp.
TAAAGATTCTGCGTTTATGAACTATATTATCTGCGGTTCTAGATTGATTCCCGGCACCAGATTACCAACCTACTTGGCTGCCGGCATACTTCGATTTCCTTTTACGAAGTTTGTCGGGCTGACTGTGTTAAGTGTGGGCACTTGGGTAGCATTCGCGTTACTGGCCGGAAAAACTTTGCATTATTTTCTAATGGATAATCTTTTGTTATTCGTTATTTTACTATTTGCGTTTTTGACGTTGGCAAAAAATGTGATTCCGCTAATATTCGACCAGTGGCAAAGAAAGGCGTGCAAGCACTCCTGGAGAAAATGGCTATCGTTTGAGTTCTGGCCTGCATGGTTTTTTTACATACCGATTGCTCTTTGGTATGTTTTTTTATCAATCAGGCACAGAAGTTTTTTAATTCCGTTTTACGCTAATCCGAACATAGCAAATGCAGGACTTTTAGGAGAATCAAAATGGGATTTTTTAGTTCATTTAGACTCGAATCATCCGGCTACTTTGAAGTCTGTAAAGGTGAAGAAAAACACCGGATTCGATGAATGGTTGTCGATTGTAGAAGACAATTCTTTTCAATTTCCATTTATTTTGAAGCCGGATGTTGGACAGCGTGGCTTTGGGGTGCGCATTATCCGCGATGAATTTGACCTGACTGAATATCTGCTTTTAAGTGACTTTGATATACTCATTCAAGAACTGGCTACGAACCAAAACGAAGCCGGGGTTTTTTATATTCGCTATCCACAAGAAAAAACAGGAAAACTTTTTTCTATCACGGATAAAGAATTTCCATTTATTGTCGGTGACGGAAAAACAAAACTTGGCGACCTCATTTTGAGCGATAAAAGATCTCGCATTATTGCACCGACTTATTTTGAAAGATTGCATGAAAAACTCGACATCGTGCCAGTCGCAGGAGAAAAAATTCAATTGGCCGAATGTGGTAATCACTGCCAAGGAGCAATCTTTTTAAATGGTGAACAACTTATGTCGACTGAGCTGCTGAATTCGATCGAGTCACTTGCCCGCCGAATACCGCATTTTTACTTCGGTCGATTTGATATTCGTTATGCGAATCCATTCGATTTAAGAGCGGGCGAGTTTCAGATTATTGAAATTAACGGAGCCGGAGCTGAGGCGACGCATATTTGGGATGCTAAGACTAAGCTCATTGAGGCCTACAAAACCTTATTCACTCAATGGAAGATTCTTTTTGAGATAGGTGATCAAGTTAAAAGAGATAAAATGGTCAAAAGCAATATTCAGCTTGCTCTCTTTATAAAAGAAAGCTTTAAAGTCTACTTTAGAAAAGAAAAACTTTCAGTCTCATCCTAGGAGAAACATGTTTACAAAATCGAACGACCTGATCAGCTCCGCTATTTCTCTAGTGACCGGAGAAAAAAACAAAGTTGCAAACCTCGCCAATTTATCTGCGCTGATCAATGATGAGATTTCAGACCTCAACTGGGTTGGATTCTATCTGTGGGACGATTTGGACCAAGAACTGATTCTGGGCCCATTTCAGGGTAAACCTGCCTGCATCAGAATAAAGCCCACCAGAGGGGTTTGCGGAAAGGCCTACAGCTCACAAACCACCCAACTTGTTGCGGATGTTAATGAGTTTAAAGGACATATTGCCTGCGATATTTCAACCCAATCAGAGTTGGTCATACCGATATTACAACATGGGAAATGTTTAGGCGTTCTTGATCTTGATTCTCCGAAGAAAAGCCGCTTTACTGACGATGACGCAAAACTAATCGGTGAATTGGTTAGGTCCGTTACTCCACTGATTTGGCCAGAGGCAAACTAAAGAATCTCAATTTGGGCCTAAAGAAATGGAACTGATCCCCTAAACTTCACCTGCAACGAACTTGCGCCTCTAGAAGTACTTGTTTTTACAAGAGTTTTTCTTTTTCGTTGCAAACTTCTGAATTTTTTGAAAAAAAATTCAGAAGTACCATCCGAAAATTGAAATTTCTTTTAGAAAACAATCTCTTAGAGGATGGAGTGGAGCGACCAGGTTAAGTTTAGGGGATCAGTTCCTAAAGAAAAACCATTTAATGGCCGATGATTAGGCGTTGAGGTGCTCAATGCGAAAGCTATTATTAATGGTTCTTGTGTTCTATTGTTCGTTAAGCTTTGCAACTGCAGATCCGAATCAGGTTTCTGAATGTGTTTGGGATAAAT
>JAYVIY010000014.1:0-5973 GCA_043769795.1 Pseudobdellovibrio sp.
CTTCCGATTGAAATTAGCAGGGGATGCATTTTTAATTGCAAGTATTGCCACTACGAAAAGAAGGAAAGTTTCAGAAAAAATCTAGAGTCATTAAAAGCAGAAATTATTAGAAACTACGAAAAATTTGGAACGACTAAATATCATTTTTGCGATGACTGCTTTAATGACAGTCGAGGAAAAGTTGAAGCCGTTTGCAACATGCTAATTTCATTGCCGTTCAAAATCGAGTGGGTTTCATATGCAAGAGTGGATGTGGCAATAAAATTTCCAGACACTGTGCGACTCATGGTAGATTCTGGCGCAAAAGCATTACACTGGGGTATTGAAACTTTAAATTCAAAAGTGGCTAAGCAAGTAGGTAAGGGTACACCATCTGAGTTGGTAATGAAATTCTTATTGGATTTTTACAAAGATTATGGCGATCGCTGCCTTTCACACGGTTCATTTATTACCGGACTTCCAGGCGAGACAGCTGAAACTCAAATGAAAACAATTGATTGGATCTGTGACAACGATGCATTGAATTTCATTACTGTTGGACCGTTAAAGCTTTTTCCATACAAAAATTCATTTGATGGCCAAGCAATGGATTTCTCTGATTATTCTCGAGATCCTAAAAAGTACGGATTCACAAAAATCAGTTTTAATCCTTCTGATTGGGAACATGAAACTATGAATCGAACCCAAGCCTACGAATTCGCCACAGTTTTTAACGAACGCTGGAGAAGCAGTCGTGATTACCGCCGAGGAACTATAAATACAATGTGGAACTATCCGCATTTAAGAAGTCTAGGTTATGCCCAAGAAGAGGTCAGAAAGATATATTTTGATCTGAAACTTTCAGGAATGTACGCAAAAGAACTCAATAAAAAATTTGAAAATAGATTAGAAAAATACTTTAACGATTTGATTGATTTAAATGCGAGGTAAAAGTGAAAACCTTTGAGCTTGAGTTCTCATACCTTGGAGACCGAGACTACCTCGACGTAACTTCAATATTGGATTCCTTTTGGCAAGCGCTGGGACCTAATACGAGAACAGCTGTTCGTAATATGGATTTCCGAATTCATGCGCCCTTCAATGAAAACTGTACTCTTTACTATCAAGAAAATTCGGTACCTTCTTACAAAAATGATCCCTGTGCTAAATTCACCTGGCTGATTGAAGGAAAAAAGTACTTTGGTTTCTTAGTTCCTAATGGACAGAAGATTGTAAAGAGATCTCCCGAGCCAAAATGGGATTTTGAACAGCATTGTGAGTTTCGTGATGGAAAAATGTATCTTACGAAAAACTTTAATCAGGATGTTTGCTACAGTTTAACCAAAACGGGAAAATTTTTAATCTCGAAGTACAGGGATCCCGCAGTAAAGGTAGTAAGATTTAAATTTAATGAACTCATGCTTCCAGAAGAACTTGTTGGAACCTCATTACGGATGCAAGAAATGAGTGGTACTGAATTTATTAAGGTCATCTGCGAAAAGAATGATAAGGAATTTGGATTTATAGTGGTGACAACAAAAACAGAATGACTAACTACTTTCGTAAACCTGCTCAGCAAAATCGCGTCGTTGTTACCGGCATGGGTGGAATCACTCCGCTCGGAAATAATTTGGAAGATACATGGAAAAATATACTTAAGGGCGTTTCTGGAATCGCCCCGATCACGCTTTTTGATCCAAAAAATTTTAAAACAAAAATAGCTGGTGAAGTAAAACAATTCAATGGGTTGAATCATTTTTCAAGTAAGGAAATTCGCACCATGGATCGATTCATTCAGTTCACACTGCTAGCGAGTAAAATGGCGCTTGAATCACTCTCCGTCCCGTTGGACTTTGAAAATCTTGGGGCTGAAGCCGGAGTTATAATGGGATCCGGCATGGGCGGGCTGCCCGGAGTTGAAGAACAGTTTAAACGATATCTGTTTCGTGGTGCTAATAGAGTAAGTCCATTCTTCATTCCGTCAGTGCTGGCAAACATGGCGCCAGCGAGAGTGGCGATGCGCTATAATATACAAGGCCCAAACTTTAGCGTGAAATCCGCTTGTGCAACTGGAATTCACTGCATTGGTGAAGCCTACCGCCATATTAGAGACGGTCGATGCCAAGTCATGCTCGCAGGAAGCTCTGAAGCGACTATTTGTGAACTTTCTTTCAGCGGCTTTGAAGCTTTGGATGCGATGTCGACTCGAAATAGTGATCCCTTGGGCGCGTCTAGGCCTTGGGACCAACATCGAGACGGATTCTTAATGTCGGAAGGGGCTGGAGTTTTAATTCTCGAGTCCTTGCAACATGCTAAAGAACGAAATGCAAATATTCTTGCCGAGGTTATTGGCTATGCTGCAACTTCAGACGCCTATCATATTACTGCACCAGACAAAGACGGACGAGGAATTCAAACAGCAATGCAACTTGCATTAAAAGATGCTGAAATTAAATCAAGCGATGTCGATTATATAAATGCGCATGCCGCATCAACGCCGATTGGCGACATGCGAGAGTTAGAAGCAATTTCGCAAGTATTTAGAGAGCACAATGAAGATTTGTGTGTCAGCTCAACTAAGAGCATGACTGGTCACTGCCTAGGTGCCGCAGGCTCGTTAGAATCAATTTTTTGTATACTCAGTATACGAGATCAGGTCGTTCCGCCTACTATTAATCTTAATTCTCCTCCGCAAAATTACTCATTGAATTTAGTCGCGGAAGGTTCGATAAAGAAAAAAGTCGTTAACACTTTGAACAACAGCATCGGCTTCGGTGGCACTAACGCTGCTGTCATTTTTTCTAAATACTATGATGAACGTTAAAGTTTCCGAACATTTCAGTGAGATCCGAAAAGCAGCAGGAGACATAGCTTTAACCGGACTGATTTGCTTAATGCTCGTCGCTTGGTATGACTTTGGACCTATGTTAGTTTTGTGGATATCGCTTCTTCTGATTTCTTACTTCCGGACCAAAAGCGAATTGATTATAATAGGGTTCAACTTATTCTTGTTCTTATCCTACTCCGGTCCTTATAGGTTCATACAAATAGATTTTACGGGCGCCAGAACTTTGAATATATTTATGATTGTCGTGTTTTTCCTCTTTTCATATTTCTTTATATTCAAACTTAAAAGATGGAGGCTCACTTTTCTTATTAGCCTGATGGCATCTCTTTATTTGGGACTTTATTTACTTCCAAAATCTCCTGTCAAATACTGTATTCTTGTACTTTTGATGTTCCTCTGTTTTAACTTTTTCATTCTCTTGAAAGAATCAGATAATAAAAATGAGAATAAAAATCTGTTTGGATTGCTCGTAAGTCTAAATCCAGCTTGGAACTTCCCCTTCTTTTTGAACCTTAGTTACCGACAACTATTATCGTATAGATTTAAAAATTATCATGAACTTATTGAGTCTCGAAAGAGCGCCGCTGCAGTCATGCTAAGAGTCTATCCCGCATACTTAACACTAAATTATTTTTTATATGTCCTGATAAATAAGACGTTCGTACCTAATGATGTAATTTACGATCTTTTTCGTTTGAGATTCAGATCCACGATTTTTGATCAATTAAGTTCACTTCACATCTTTACAAACGCCGGACACAACTATCTTTTTGCAATTCTATTAGGTGGCGTAACTTATGCGGTTGGTCTTATATACATGGTTTCATGTGGCGCGTGCTTGGTTAAAGCCTTTGGGTTTAACGTTCCATACGTGGGGTTCAGCATAGAAAAAATGTCTAGTCTTTCAGGATTTCTTTCTCAAATGTATTATTTCTACAATAAATCAATCGTTGAAACAGTGTACACCCGTCTTTTGAAGTTTTTTAAAAAGATTCAACTACCCGAGGTTTTTTCAAAAAGAACCGTCATCATCTTTATAATCGTAACATTTGGTGGAATGATATCAAATTTCATGACAGACACAGTATTCTCTCTCAGAACGCTTGGGATTGAAGTTATATTCTTTAATACAGTAAAATCGATTCCCTATTTTTTACTTTTTTCTTTGTCTGTTGTGCTGGGTACCCTGCAAGACCCTAAAGGCAAAGAAGGTTGGAAGAAACGAATTCTTAGAATTCTTATCTATTTCATTGGAGTCAGCTTTTTATATTCACTCAGAAGACTTGTTTTGTTTCAAAAAGGAATAGAAGAATTCGTTTCAATATGGATTTCGATTTTCCGTAGCTTTATTCCTTAAAAAAATCACTAATTTAAATTCTGAAGGTCATTAAAGAACGTCACTGAAGGTTTTATGCAATCTTCGGCTGGTTTTGTTGAAACGGTTAGTTTGAAACTTTGTAAAGACTTAGCATCATAGTGAAAAGACGTACAGGTGCTAGCGGTTACCAGTTTTTCTTCACAGATCCGATGGACATAAGTCGCACCGGTAAAATACTTAATAATCAGTAATTCTTTTGTTTCCTTATGAATTGTTGGGAAAAATTTTTTCGGACAGGAGCTCGCATTAGTGATTTCGCCCTGATATGGTATCGCATCATCCTGATAATTCTTTATGGCTAATGCTATGAATTTTTTTTTTCCGGATTCATAACCGACCTTATTAATCGGCGACACTATTTCCATCTGATAGGCGATATCTTTGTCGGTAAAAAAGAGATTATCAATTGTTCTTTTGTCTTTTTTTAGTGACTTAAACCTTTCTAGCGCCATCTTGCCAATGCTAGAGTGTTTTTTCCCGTGGGTTTGCAACGACTCATTGAGAGTCGCCCCCTGCGCATTCAGAATGAAAAAAATAGTGAGGGCTGCTGAAAACACGTTCTTAGTTCAGCATGATAAGAGCACTAATTCAACTTTTAACTAGTCAGCGAAAACCTCTTGCAAAACATGACCTTTTGTATAGTTTCCTGCCGGCATCTTTAGAATATGCATTATCGTTTGATATTGATCGACATGATCGATTGTTTGCGCAAGTTCAAAATTCTTTTTTATCCCCTTGCCATAAATAACAAAAGGCGTTTGTAGCGCGAATTCATTGGCCGGCAGAATTGCCTGCTTGTATCCGCCCTTTAGCGATGCTTTAAAAATGACTAAGTCTGTCGAGGTGTCTTCCGTGAAACAATAAAGAAACGTATTTGCCACAATTAAATCTCCGACCCGATCTCCAGGCAAATTCAATTTCGAGGCGTCTTCATTTTTTAGTACCAGCTCAACAACCTTAGTCTTCGTATTTTCATCTTCGAGGTTTTTCAAAGCAGTAATGACTTCCTCGCGAAGGGATTCATATTTTTTGTCTTTACGGTGAACTAGATTTCCGCCGAGCCCGTCTGGATTAATGTAAATGTTATTCATTTGAAGAAAAACAACCTTACTGTTTTCCCAATCTATAACGAACTGATCTAATTTCGAATTATAAACGAACTTCAGCCAACCCTTTTTTGCGAAAAGATTGTTAAGTCGCACTTCACGGTAAAGCGGCGCAACTCCATGATCTGAACTGAACACAATTGTATTAATGTCGGGCTCTTTCATAATTTCACCGAGAATCAAATCAATTTTCTTATACATGGATTTAACTTCATCCCAGAGTTGCTTGCGCTCATCTTCATGAATCGACGAATAAAGTGGACTGCGCGGGTCTAGATAAGGCAACCACCATCTGCTGGTCAGCATTTGGTTAGGTGAGTATATACTATGAATAATCAGACTTGAATTTGAATTTTTAACCATTTCATGAACAGCTTTTCTATGCCACTCAAAAGACATATTCATTTCGTCCAAAAATGTTTTTTTATCTTCTTTATAGTAAATCAACTGCGGAGGATAGTTATCTACGAAATCAGTCATAGGCCCGATGCTGGCTGTAAGCTTCTCAGCTAAGAAATCAGGAAAAGTCAGAAATTCGTTAATTGAATTATAAAGAACTCTGATACGCAGTGACTTTTCTCCCGCCAAAATAACATTGATTTTAAATTGGCTGTGCAGCTCAAGTGATGACAGATCATTTTCAAGATCACTTTTTTTCGGTG
>JAYVIY010000015.1:0-5955 GCA_043769795.1 Pseudobdellovibrio sp.
GCTGATTTCAGTGGAAATTTGGTCTTTAATCAGGTTCTTCCCTCGGGAAAACGTGATTTCCCGAGGGAAGAACACTGAAAAAAGCGTGTAAAATAGAAATCCTCCTCTGAGAAAACACCGTGATTAGAGGGAAAAACGACATAAAAATGAAAAAATATAAAGAATTTGTATTTTTATATTGGACAAATAGAAAAACTTCGACTTAGACTGAGTCCATTAGATTTTAGTCTAGAGACTAAAGAAGTATAAAACAAAGCCAACCTTAACGGAGGACATACAATGGCAAAAGCAAAAAAAGCTACGAAGAAAGCAGCTCCTAAAAAAGCTATGAAGAAAGCAGCTCCTAAAAAAGCCGCTACTAAAACAGCAGCTCCAAAGAAAGCAGCAGCTCCTAAAAAAGCCGCTACTAAAAGAAAGCCAAACGCAGCTTTCATGAAGGCTTTAACTCCTTCTACAACTTTAGCAGCTATCGTTGGTGGCACGCCACTTCCTCGTACTGAAGTTGTTAAAAAATTATGGGCTTACATCAAGAAGAACAATCTTCAAGATGCTAAAAACCGTAGAAACATCAATGCTGACGACAAATTGAAGCCAATTTTCGGTAAAGCACAAGTTTCAATGTTTGAAATGACTAAGCTTGTTTCTAAGCATTTAAAATAGATTTTAATTAAGTTAAAGTTTAAATACTTACTCAATTCGACCCCTGATTGCCTATAGCTTTCAGGGGTTTTTTCGTTTAATATGTCTTCGATGCAAAAGCCCTTAAGTAAAGACGAAATTCTAAAAATGCGAGTGGCCTGTAAGATGGCGGCAAAAGTGCTTTCGCACACGGGTCGGTTTGTTAAACCCGGTATCAGTACGATCGAGCTCGATAAAATAGCAGATGATTACACGCTTTCACTCGGTGGAACTTCAGCCTGCATTGGTTACCATGGTTATCCGATGGCAACTTGTATTTCACCTAATCAAGTCGTGTGTCATGGCCTACCGGGCGAGTACATAATTAAAGAGGGCGACATTCTGAATATCGACGTCACCGTAAAAAAAGACGGCTTCTTTGGCGACAATTCAAAAACAATCATGGTCGGTGAAGTTTCTCCGAAAGCAAAAGATCTGGTTCAGGTGGCCTTTGAAGCCATGATGATCGGAATTGAAGCAATTACCCCTAATGGCTGGACTGGCGACATCGGCTTTGAAACGAATAAATTTGTTACGCGCAAAGGTTACACCACGATTAAAGAAATCGGCGGTCATGGTATCGGAAGAGTTTTTCACTCAGAACCATTCGTTCCGGCATTTGGTAAAAAAGGCAAAGGCGAGAAGCTACGTCCTTGGACTTGTTTTACAGTTGAACCCATGGTCAACGAAGGCACCGACGAGTATATTGAAAAACCCATTCATGGTTCATCAATCAAGTATTACGAAACTGCTGATGGTAAATTATCAGCACAATTTGAACACACCATCCTCTTGACTGATACAGGCTATGAAATTTTAACACTGGATTAATTTCGTAAAATAGACGAAAACTATTGTTTAAGCAGAGCTGAAATAGGTTGAATGTAATTTTAAAAATATAAAGGAAAACACCGCATGCGAACAAATACACAAGGAACTACCAAAATGAAAAAACCCGTTGCTTTAAAATCTCCGAAAATGCCGACTAAAACTTCTGTTGCAACCCCTGACTACGCCGTCTGCAAAGAAGCAATGAATAATCCGAAAGTCTTCGCTGAACTGGCACGATGGGGCCGCGAAGAAATCAAGATTGCTGAAAAAGAAATGCCGGGTCTGATGGCATTAAGAAAAGAATTCGGAAAATCTCAACCTTTAAAGGGCGCGAAAATTTCAGGTTGCCTTCATATGACGATTCAAACTGCGGTTTTAATCGAAACACTTATTCACTTGGGTGCAAAAATTCGATGGTCTTCTTGTAATATTTTTTCTACTCAGGATCACGCAGCCGTGGCGATGGCCGCAGCGGGAATTCCGGTTTTTGCCTGGAAGGGTTTAACCGAAACCGAATTCAATTGGTGTATTGAACAGACTATCACAGGTTGGGGAGCAGAAGGTTACAACTTGATCTTAGATGACGGCGGCGACTTAACAAATATGATGCACGAACCACGTTTTGCAAAAGAATTGCGTAAAATTGTAGGTCTTTCTGAAGAGACCACGACTGGTGTTCATAATTTAGAAGTGATGCTGAAGAATAAAAAATTAAAAGTGCCGGCAATTAACGTTAATGATTCTGTTACTAAATCTAAATTCGATAATCTTTATGGCTGCCGCGAGTCTCTGGCTGACGGTATTAAACGCGCAACTGACGTGATGGTCGCAGGTAAAACTGTGGTTGTTGCTGGTTACGGCGATGTAGGTAAGGGTTCAGCTCAGTCATTACGTGGTCTTGGCGCCCGTGTTTTAATTACTGAAGTCGATCCGATCTGTGCACTTCAGGCCGCACTTGAAGGCTACGAAGTGACCACAATGGAAGATGCAGCTCCACGTGCAGATATATTTGTAACGGCTACCGGTTGCTGCGATATCATCACTGAAAAGCACTTTATGAAAATGAAAGACAACGCCATCGTCTGCAACATCGGACACTTTGATATCGAAATCGATATGGCTTGGTTAAATAAAAACTCAAAAGCTCATGAAGTTAAACCACAGGTTGATATTCATATGCTTAAAAACGGCAAACAATTAATCGTTCTGGCAAAAGGCCGTTTAGTTAACTTGGGTTGCGGTACCGGACATCCCTCATTCGTAATGAGTAATTCATTTACCAATCAGGTGTTGGCGCAAATCGAGCTTTTCACTAATCGTGATAAGTACCAAGAAATTGCAATCACTCGTTTACCTAAACACTTAGACGAAAAAGTAGCAGCTCTTCACTTGGGTCAGCTGGGAGTTAAGTTAACTAAGCTCAGTGGCAAACAGGCGAAGTACTTACACTTAGATGAAGCCGGTCCGTTTAAGCCTGAACACTATCGTTACTAATCAGTATGACCATAGAAACCCAAGATACCGATAAAGAAACATCCATGCTCAACACGATGAAAATCATCTGGTTGGGCCTGTTTTTTTATCCGGTCGTTTTGGTATTTGTAGCATTTAAAGTTCTAAAACCAGAGGAGATTCAAAGTACTCCTCTGGAGCTCGTTTTTCAGATCATGGCTATTGCTGTATTGATTGCGAGCCATGTGCTTCCGAAACTTGTTAATAAAAAATATCAGCTTAAACTCAAAGAGGGTAATAGCTTTGAAACACTGAAGGCTTACTTTTTCAGTTTCATACTTTCGCTGGCACTGTCAGATTCAGTGATTATATTTGGTTTTCTGCTGGTCACTCTGACTCATGATCCTATGAAAATGCTGCCTTTTGCGATTGCAGGCATGTTGAATATGCTTTCGTTTTTTCCACGCAAAGAAAAAATTCTTATGCCGCCAGAAAAAATCAATTAACTATTATATTTATTTTTTTACGATATGGTCTAAGTAATAGCGTAATTCGCCGATACTTTCGCGGATGTCATCGAGTGCGCGATGCGAATTTTGTTTTCGGTATTCAATTTCGAACTTATTAGTCATCACAATTTTAAATGAGCTCACATCGACCATGCGGTAGTGCAAACGGGCAGCAAGCTTTGTAAAATACTTATCAATGAAAATACGATCTTGCATGATCGAATTACCAGATAAAATCGGACGCTTTTTTAAATCGGTTTTTGAAAGTGGAAAATGCCGGTCAATCATGTCGATGATTTTTAGTTCAACCATTTCGGGTTCCATGCCGGTGGGTACTTTTGCGGTCAGGCCCGATTTTTTATGGTGTTCGGTATTCCAGGCGTCCATATTGTCTAGGTACACCTGGGGCTGCTTCACAACCGTTTCAAAACAATCAAGCTCACGAAAATTCATATCGGTTACGATGCAGGCCACTTCGATGATCACCTCTTTATTTAAATCAAGGCCGGTCATCTCCATGTCGATCCAAAGTAAATTTTCTATTTTTTCGTAAGCCATCTCAATTACTTAACTTCAGCTTTAGTAACTTTAAAATCGTCGCCAGCCGCTTTTACTCCGGCTTTAACAACAGCTAAATCAATTTTAGCATCTTTTTTTGCTACGATGGTAATTGTTCCACTTTGTTTTTTCTTATCTGTTAATTCAACTTTGCATGATTCATACATGTCTTTAACTGCAGCCGCATCACAGACTTTTTCTTTGATTTCGTGTTTGCAACCTGCGCAGTGCATGCCCGAAACATCAACTGTAGCGGTATCTGCGAATGCGAAAGTAGATAACAATGTTAAACCTAAAAATATTTTTTTCATAAAACCCTCTTTGTTTAAAGTGTTAAAAGAATACCAACCGAAAGGCTCAGGGTCAGCAGATTTGATGCACTAAATAAGTGCAGTACTTTTGTACCTTTAATTTCTGGTGGCGATTGTAAGATGGCTGGGTCATACTTAAAACCATGAAAATCAAAGTCTATGAATATCCGAAGTGCAGCACCTGTGTAAAAGCGCTGAAATTTTTAGAGGCCAATTCCGTTCAATTTGAAAAAATAAACATTGTCGATAAGCCACCCAGCATAAAAGAGCTTTCAAGCATGCTTGACTACCTGAAAGCCAGCGGTAAAGGCCTTAAGAACCTCTTCAACACCTCTGGCATTCAATACCGTGAGCTCGGCATGTCTGAAAAAATCAGGGCAGGTTTGACTGAATCTGACGCTTTAAAGCTGCTTTCGCAAAACGGTAAATTGATCAAACGTCCTTTTTTACTTACAGAAAAAAACGGTACGGTGGGGTTTGAGGCTGAGGTTTGGAAAAAGCTTGTTTAGTGTTGCACTAATTGTGTGCACTTCGCAATTAGTAGTTGAATTTCAAGGGTTTCGGTCATAGTTTTTACCTTCACATTTGTCACTTACTGCGGAGAGGTAGTTAAGTTGGTTATAACGTCCGCCTGTCACGCGGAAGGCCGCGGGTTCGAGTCCCGTTCTCTCCGCCAATTTTTTCTAAGTTGTACTTCACTTAATCCTGAGTTTGCTTTAGATTAATGTACCTAATAAATATCAATACAGTTATGGTTTGTAGCTTCCTAAGGAGTCTTTCATGAAATCGCATTTAACATTATTGTTTTTTGTCCTTTTGTTTGCATTCACCCTAACTTCAAACACATCAGCGGAGGCCGCTGAAGACTTGCAATTTCTGTATAAAATCGAAAGATACACTTCAACAATGAGTGAGGTTAGTGTTCGCCAATATTTAAAAAATATTGAAAATTACGAAGGCTTTCGCCTGGCTGCCATTGAAATTGAAGCCGGGGCACTTAATGAATTTGCAATAGTGAATGTTTTCATCAAGGAAACTCAACAGGGCAGGGCACTGCAGCTGGGACAAGATCCTTTAAAGTTTTTGATTTTTCCTGATTCTGATTTTTTTATCGGCCAAGGCGCTGAAGAAATAAAATTGTTAGCGGTTAACCCTTCTTATATTAAGAATATTAAGTTGATTTTAAGCAGGTAAGTTCGATACTCGTCCCATCTACCCCGCCAATTTTCTCTTCAATAAAAACAAATACTTAGATACAGTTTTTCGATTGAGGCCAAATGGGTCTCGAACTTTTGGAGAATCCTTATGCTAGAATTAAGAAAAATGACTCCTGCTGAATATTCTAATTATATGAAGTACTCAGTAAATAATTACGCTGTCGAAAAACAAAACGGTGAAGGACTAACGGAAGAAAACGCATTAAAGATAGCTCAAGATTCTTATGCAAAGCTACTTCCGCAAGGTTTAGACACTCCTGAACAATATCTATATTCAGTTTTTGACGAAACTTCTGAAAAATCTGTCGGTATTCTTTGGATGGCGAAAAAGCTGAATGGTGTGAAGCCGTATACGTTTATTTACGATATTGAGCTTACACAGGAAAATCGTGGCAAAGG
>JAYVIY010000016.1:0-2175 GCA_043769795.1 Pseudobdellovibrio sp.
GTATTAGTTCTTTCGGAATGAGCGGAATCATGGCTCATGCGGTGCTTGAAGAGGCACCACAACACTTAACTCAATCTAAGACGCCGAACAGCGATAACCAACTTCTAGTTCTTTCTTCGCGAAGCGAAGCAGGATTGCGTGAGTTGGCTGGAAGATACGTTAATTTCTTAAAAGCGAACCCTCAAGTTAATTTAGCTGATATGTGTTTTACTGCAGCTACCGGGCGTGACCATCACGAGCACCGATTAACGATTGCGGGAAACTCGGTCGAGACTTTCTTAAGTCATTTAACTAACTGGCTTTCAACATCAGAGACTGAACGTGGAGTGAGCTACAAAAAACTATCGGTTTCGCAGTTAAAAAATGACAATGAAATTAAAACAGCATTTTTATTTTCAGGCCAAGGTTCTCAATATGTTGGCATGGCGAAGAAACTTTACGCCGCGCAACCCGCATTTCAAAAAGCGCTTAATCAGTGCGCTGATATTCTTAAAAAGCATTTAGATCAACCGCTATTAAATTTAATTTTTGAAGGTGAAGACGAATCAAGCCTGCTTCATCAAACACGCTACACCCAGCCCGCACTCTTTGCGATTGAATACTCGCTAAGTGAAATGTGGAAATCTTTCGGGATAACTCCAACAGCCGTGATGGGACATAGTGTAGGTGAACTTGTCGGTGCTTGCGTTGCAGGTGTATTTAGTTTGGAAGACGGTTTGATGTTAATCTGTCGTCGTGCTGAGCTCATGCAAACAGTTGGTGGCCAGGGAAGTATGGCTGCGGTGATGTGTGCCCCAGCTCAAGTGATTGAAGTTTTAGCCCTAAACGGAAACAAAGTTTCTGTTGCCGCAATCAATGGACCGACCTCAGTGACAATCTCGGGTTATGTAAACGATTTAGATGAGGTTCTGCTGCATTTTGAAAAAAATAAAATCATGTTCAAGAGGCTGACAGTTTCTCATGCCTTTCATTCTAAACAAATGGATGAAATGCTGAACGAGTTCACTCAATCAGCACGTAAAGTGCGTTTCAGTCCTCCGCAGATTGCGCTTGTATCTAATGTAGATGGTCAGCTTGTTACGACACAGGTTTGTGAACCTGAATACTGGGCACAGCATTTAAGAAAAGCGGTCATGTTTGCAGAGGGCATTAAAACTCTGGCCGGCATGGGAATAAAAAATTATCTTGAGATGGGACCCGGTGCTACTTTAGTAGGTATGGCAACACCATGCCTTCCTGAAAATAATGACGCACAATTATTTTCAAGCTTAAGACGTGGCCGTGAAGACGGGGTCGACTTACTGGAATGTTTAGGCAGTCTGCATACGCAAGGTTACAAGATCAACTGGGAAAATTTCTACAGTGAAATGCCCGAGCTTCGTCGAATTTCGCTTCCAACTTATGCTTTTCAGCGAAAAACCTACTGGGTCGAAAAAAAAATTGAAGCAGCGGTCAAACCAATTCTTACAATAGCCCGTAAAGCCGAAACCTTTTTAGGTGAGCGAAACCAGCTATTAACGAACTCTACAGAAATCGTTTTTGAATCGGTTATTAGTCTTGAAACGCACGATTTCTTAAATCATCACTTAGTTTTCGATGCGGCCATCGTACCCGGAGCAACCTATCTGGAAATGTCTTCTTCGGCGGCATTACAAATTTATGGTCAGGGAGTTCATGGCGTTGAAGATTTAATCATTCACCAGGCTCTTGTTATAAAGCGAAATGAAAAAACACTGCTTCGCACTCGAGTTGAAAAAACCGGTGAAAATAAAGCGCAGTGGACAATTCAAAGCCAGATTCTATCAACCACATGCGAAGAGAATAAATGGACCACTCATGTGACAGGTCAGTTGAGCGCTTTTGTACCTTCACAAGGTGCTACTCAGACCTTGGCTGAAGTTCTTAAGCTGTGTGATCGCGAAATCAGTGCACAAGATCACTATGCTGTTTTTGCCAAGCAGGGAATTCCGTACGGAAGTGAATTTAAAGTTGTTCGAAGAGTTAAAGTTGGTGGAACACAAGTCATTGGCGAAGTTGAACTACAGGAAAAATTAGCGAAAAATTGTTCACAGTACCTAATGCATCCGGCAATGTTAGATGGATGTTTACAAGTTGGTAATAGCATTATAACTGAAATTATTGGTTCGAACGGTAAACCCTTTGCACTTTATTTGC
>JAYVIY010000017.1:0-2174 GCA_043769795.1 Pseudobdellovibrio sp.
GTTAGAACTCAACGCAAAGCCTTGGAAAAAAATTCATAGTTGAAAAAGAGATAGAACCTAAAAAAAATTTCCGTTAAAGTCCCAGAATATAAACAAATCAAGGGAGTTCTATGATCAAGGCGTCTTTAAAGTGCTTAAGTTTAGTTTTAATAGCGGTTTCTTTCTTTCAGGCGCATGCTGCGGATTCAACAGCGCCATTAACCACGCCACCACCAGTTCTAACGGCACCAACCACTTCGTGGAATGTGCTGTTGCAAAAAAAATACAATCTTACCGACGTTCAAATGAAGGCCTTAACTGACGCCAAACTTGCTGAACCACAGATGGCAATGGCAGCTCAAATCGCTAAGACATCAAACAAATCAATCGAAGAAGTTTTAAAGATGCAATCTGAAAAAAAAATGGGCTGGGGCGCATTGGCTAAAGAACTCGGTGTAGCACCGAAAGAGCTCGGGCAAGCCGTAAGCGAAATGAAGCGGGCGCGAAATGAAGAGCGAAAAAAACTAAAAGCCGAAAAAAATACTGACGAATCAAAAGATGAAAATCATGATTCAAACCATGAAAAAAAAGATCATCATGAAAAAAAAGACCGACATGAAAAGAAAGACCGTCCGCCAAAAAAAGATAAGTAATATTGATGTCTAAGTATCTGTTATTTACCTTTTTATTCATTTGCCTGGGTACAACCCGGGCCAATGAATGGGTTTCTATTAAACCCCAGGTCGGCATAGGCTATAGCGACAACGTTTATCAGGATGACCTGAATAAGAAGGCCGATTATTTTTTCTGGCTGCAGACGCAAGCAAAATATAGTCTCACCGATTCAAAATTAATAGCAAAAGCCACTTTGAATGCGTTCGCAACCGAAGAGTTTAACAATTCTCTGACTTACTCACTTTACAGAAAGTCTGAGATCGATATCGGCCATTTAGGCCTGAGCCTAGGACTGGGCGGTTTCAGTTACCTCAAGTCTCAAGTGGCATCCACAGATGAATCTTTTAATAATTTTTATTTCATCGGATCTATTACAAAGAGCCTTATCTCCCGCGATAAATTTGAATTGAACGCTGAACCCGGAATGAAGATGACCAGCTACCCGCAGCTCAGCTCCCGAAACGACGTTAATTTTTTTGCTAAACTCGATGCCCTGTGGAACTTCAGTTCAGATCGCGAAATTAATCCTTATTTCGAAATTGGTTTCATAACATCGAACCAAAGCTATTATTCAAAAAACTATCTTGATCTCGGTTTACTCTGGACTGAACGTCTCAGCGAAATCTATAAATTCAATGTGGACTTTTCTGTACGGAATAGTTCTTATCCCAACAGACGAGTTTCTGACATTTTATTTATTCCGAACCGCAATGGCAGAAACACCAGCGTTAGGCTTGATTCGGCCGAAAATATAAGTTTAGTTCTGTTCTCTGCGGCCATCCTGCGTTCAGAACAAAGCCGCGAGTATTCATTGGGCTTTAATTATTCAACCGAAAATTCACTGAGCCGGCTCGAATACTATACGGAACTACAAATCTTGGCTTCAGTTCTCTGGACTTTTTAAATTACTTTGGGTCATTCGCCTTTTTTTCAATCACATGCATCGTGATAATTTTTCGTATATCCTCAGACACGACAGGCTTTGTTAAAATCTGCTTGAACTCAAAAGCGGTGTTAATGAACAGATCGCCCGAAATCAGATAAATCGGAGAATTGCACTTCATATCAATAGCGACTTTATCACCCGTCACTCCGGGCAGCCGGTAGTCCATAAATACAAGATCCGGAGCGCATTTACGCGCCGCTTTAATTGCTAGTTGTGGATCGGTGAAAGTCAGGATTTCACAGTCCTCGCTATTAAATAACTCCAGAAAAATCTCGCAGAGTTCAATTTCGTCATCGACGTAAAAAATCTTAAGCTTCATCTATTTCCACTTTTCTGAATCTGACGACAAAAGCAGTGTTTTGCTGATTCGGATCCAGCATAATCGTAGCGCCATGATCATCTAAAATACCTTTGGTTATCGAAAGTCCGAGCCCGGTGCCTTCACCAACAGGTTTCGTAGTAAAAAATGGTTCAAAAAGTTTATCTCGGTTTTTGAGCGGAATTCCTGGGCCCGAATCAATGACCTTGAGAAGAACGAAACGGCCTTCTTCAGAAACTTCGACCCTTACCCAAT
>JAYVIY010000018.1:0-2163 GCA_043769795.1 Pseudobdellovibrio sp.
GCCCGTTTGTATCCATAAGGGGTTGGCGTATTACTAAACAGATAGGCATAGGTGTGCTGAAGGCCTGCATGCACGCTTTCAAAACCGTTTTGCGGTTGAACGGCATTTTTGAGTTTTAACTTTTCAGCGAGACATTGTAAAATTTTTGAATCTACAATAATGGCCTTGGCATTTTCATCATAATTTTTAGCTTCTCCCCATAAGGTCAAAAACTCTTGAGCTTTTTGATCTTTGCTGAACTGTTCAAATATAAAAGGCACACTCGCTTTCAATACCGGATCACAAGGTTTTTTTTGATCAACGATTTGGCGCGTGATTTCCGCCCAGGGACAGTCTTCAGCAGTTTCATTTTTAGTTAAATCGGGACAGTTACCGAGAGCGCTTAGGGAAATAGAAATAAGGAATAAAAAAGATAAATGGTTCATTTGGAGTTTAGTGCGTTGATGCGTCTTCATGGTCTGAATCTCCGTAAACAACCCCGTTTAAATAAACATAGCCATCCGGACGAATCTTTTTTGGATCATCGTGAACCCAATGAACCAGACCGCCGTTGCCAGTCCATATAAACTGTCCGCCAACCCCGAAAGTGCTTCCGATCTGAACTGGAACGCGCTCGCCCATGTCTGAATTATAGACTACGGTAATGATACTGCCATCGGATAATCGGGCCTGCCATTTTTGATGAGGAAGCCCAGAGGTGTCGTCGGGCAAAATATTTGATACTACTAAATTGCCGGCTTCTATAAAAAATTCATTGTGCCGGGAATTTACAGCAGAAACTAAAGCTGAATCGTCCTGTATTTGACCAGGATGATCGGTGAGCTGGCCGTTGGCTCCGGCAAACGCAACAGAATTTAAAAACATTAAAATTAGACCCAGAACTCTTAAGCGAGCTAAAACCATATGGCCTCCGTAGACGGACATTAACGGTGTCCGGTAGAAACGCCCCGCCAATTCGGAGCATATACGCATTAGGCCTTAGAACACTGACCAAGAATGTTGTCACGCGAAATAATTCAGTGAAACTTTTTCAAAAGTGGTTCGCTAAATTATGTTTTTTGGCCAGAAGCCGAAGGTTCTCATGGCAATTGAGGCATTGTGAATTTCTTCGAATTCGAAAATGAGTTCATCTTTTGAATCGGATGCCCCCAAAATGTAATGAAGTGGAAGAAAGTGATCCATCGTCGGAATACTTAATTTTCCGGCTTCGGTTTTATGAAAATCATTCGTGAGGGCTGAAAAATTTCTGGCTTCTAGCGAATATTTAAACCACATGTCGCTCTCGATGGCCCAGCTGTGAGGTTTTGCGTAAGTGTTCCAGTCTATTTTTCGTAAATTGTGAACGAGATTTCCACTGCCTATTATTAAAATGCCCTGATCGCGCAATTTAGAAAGTTGTTGGCCAATTTTAAGGTGATACTCGGGCGTTCGCGCCATATACAGACTCATCTGTATGACCGGAACCTCTGCTTTAGGGTACATATGACGAAGCACTGACCAAGTGCCGTGATCAAGACCCCACATTTCTAAATCTGTATTAACTTTTGGATCGATAACGGTTCTTTGAATTAGACCGGCTGTTTCTGGGCTGCCTAGGGCTGGATACTGAATATCAGAAAGCTCTTTCGGAAAACCATAAAAGTCGTGGATTGTTTTTGGTTTGTCCATGCCAAGAACCCATGTTCCTTCAGTCATCCAATGGGCTGATACCATCAGTATCGCTTTCGGCTTTTGAATTTTAGCTGCGAGCTGCCCCAGCATTTTAGTGAAGCTGTTGTCTTCAAGTGCATTCATCGGAGATCCGTGTCCGATAAATAGAACAGGCATTCGATTTGTTTTAACTTCTTTTTGATTTGAATTCTCAGACATATCGAATCTCCTAAAAAGCAGATTACAGCAAAAAGTACCAATGACCAAGCCTCTCTGATTTATTTGGCTACCTGAAGAAAGGAATGCGGATCACGTCCTAAGATTTCTTTGACCGTTCCATTTATACCAGCATTGTAACCTTGTCTAACTTACGCAGGGCATGTAGATCAAATTTATTTTCTGAATTAGCATTGCACAATGGAGAAAATCTAAATGCTAAAAGCCTACGCCTGTGTCTGGTCAAATGAAAGCGCTGCCGAGATGGTCAAGTTCTATAAATCAATCTTTAAAGGC
>JAYVIY010000019.1:0-5920 GCA_043769795.1 Pseudobdellovibrio sp.
TCCCCTCAAACTCTCGTCTTTGACTAAGCAAAGGCATGGGATCCAAAGTGGAACTTACACTACACAAATTTTTTAACTTCCCCTTCTTCCTTCTTTCAACTAAATTTCCCAGATTTATCAAGGTCATTAGCAAAAAAAGATCGCAAGAGAATATAAGAAAGAATTTGGTGCTCTCAACATACACGACTATCGAACTGCAATCTTAGAGTTGTGCAAAACTGAGATTCAGCATCAGACTCATCATTTTGGCTCACGCCACCTAGAATAAAAAGTAGTACGATACTGCGAATGAGGGAAGATTTCACGGTAACAGCCTGCAGCTATGTCTTTTTAGCCGCCTGTTCAAGCTCATATATAATTTCGTTAATAAACGCCTTCATTGTAGCTTCATCGCATCCGCCAGGCACATTGCGTGCCTCTTGACCTTCTAAAAAAACCATCAGCGTCGGAGTTTTGGTAATTTGAAAACCTTCGACGATGTCGTTTTCAACTTCCGTTCTAACACTTCCAAATACGACGCTTTTATGCTTTTCAGAGAATTTTTCAAACATATCCGAAAATTCAATGCTTTGTTTCTTCTCAGAAAACGAAAAATTTATGAATAAACAGAGGCTCTTCTCAATAGTTTCAAAAATATTTTTACTATTCAATTCTATCACTGCCATTTTTACTCCAAACTTATTTCAAAATACATGGTTAAAATTATCGCGTAAAAAAAATGAAAGTAAAGTAAAGTGTAAAAGAAAATCCTCAGTAATTGTGTTTGACCAAACGTGACAAACTATTTTCAAAGACAATGAACAGGAAATTCAGCTAGATATTTCAGAAGAGGACACGTTTTCAAGACTAAAGGCAAAAAAGCAATGGTGAGTTAAGTCGTCCTGGCTCGAACCGCAATTCTGGAGATGTGCTCGTAAATTCGATTTGAGGGGTGATGCGAAACCCGTAACACTACGATTCTCGAACTGCTTGCTCAAAAGGCATTCAATTAACTAGGCCAATTGCGGCAATTAATAGTAACTTCTAAGCACAGGAAGTTTATGAATCGAATACAAACACATTCTTTTATTTCAGCAAAATTAGAAAGTTTTTCAGATGAGTACCTTTCTACTCTTCTTGAAAAGACGACGCCATTGCATATCGGCATTGACGGCAAATCATTCGAACTTACAATGGACGACCACCGCATTTTTGTTAAAAAAATCCCGCTCGCTGAACTCGAAATGAAATCCGAAAATGCCATGCCCACTGCAAATCTTTTTAATCTACCCTTGTTTTGTCAATACGGCGTTGGTGCACCTGGTTTTGGCTCTTGGCGGGAACTGATCGCCAACCAAGTTGCAACAAAATGGGTACTTGCGAAGGAGTGTGAAAACTTTTCCATTCTCTACCACTGGCGCCTACTGCCCGCTCAACCGGCAATTCCGCTGAACAGGGAACAACTGGAAAATTTAGAGAATCAGATCCAATTCTGGGAGAACTCAAGTGCCGTGCGAGACCGGTTTACCGCTCTACATAGCCCCAAAGCTGAGATTGTCCTATTTCTCGAATTTATTCCCCAAACACTCGCGACTTGGATCAAAGATCAGTATGTACTAGGAGTAGAACATTTCAAACGAGCGCTGATCTTCACTGAAAAAAATCTAAACCTTACCATCGCATTTATGAAGGATCACGGCCTGATTCATTTTGACACTCATTTCGAAAATATCATGACAGACGGTCAGCGGCTTTACTTCAATGACTTCGGCCTTGTGATGTCTTTGGATTTTGATTTGACCGAAGAGGAATTTAAATTTTTGGAACAACATAAAAATTACGATCAATGTCGAGCCGCCGTCGGTTTTATGCACGCGGTGATCACCTGCATTTATGAAAAAGACAACTGGAAAGAAAATTTGAAAAGTCATTTAAAATCAGAAAAGCCGATAACATCACCTGAGGTGGATGCAGTTATTAAAAAGTATGCTCCACTTGCTCTCGCTATGCTTGAATTCTCTCAAAAACTAAAAACTGAAAGCAAGCAAACCCCTTTTCCCGCAGAGCAGTTTGCTCTGCTTGCCCCAAGTAGCGAAATAATTTCTTGAAACGAATCTGCCGCCAATTTTCAATGTTAAAAAAAAATCGGGGATTAGGTACGGCGTACATTTTGGTGCCCTAAACATCACCGAATATCGAACCGCGATTCTGGAGATGTGCGGTTTAATTTGACTTGAGGGCTGGCCTGCTGCCCGCAAGCAACTTATTCTCGAACCGAAACAACCTGTAAATTTCTTTACAAAGAATATGTATTCTTTTATAATGAATATGGAGGGTTTATGAAAACTAGTCTTATTTTAGATGATCGAGTTTTTGAAGATGCCAAAAAAGAATCTCACAAAACCGGAAGAGCTATAAGTGAAATAATTAGCTCTTGGGCCTCTCTAGGTCGTGACGTCTGGAGGCAAAAAAAAAGCAAGGTATCCAAGCCCTTTAAGCCGCTCAATCTTGGAGAAGAAAAAGTAGATCTTACAAATCGAAAAGACTGGATGGGAGAACTTGACGATGACAGCAATTGATACAAACGTACTCATAGGGCTCATGGTCTCTAGCTCAGTCCATCACAACGAAGTTATGCGTGGTTTAGAAAATCTGGATGATGACCTTTGCACAACCCCCACAAATATCGGGGAAGTCCTAAGGCTATTGACCCATTCTAAAGTTTTTTCTTCACCATTGAAAATTGAAAAAGCCGTCGAAACACTTTCTCAGCTGATTGAAGCCTACGATATTAGAATTCTAGATGAAGAAACAAATTGGTGGAAAGAACTTTTGGAAGTCGCAAAACAGATACCCGGCTTAAAAGGCAACGAAGTGTTTGATGCGCGAATTGCGCTTTGCTTAAAACAACATAAAATTAAACGCATTTGGACACGAGACGCAGATTTTAAAAAATATTCATTTTTACAAGTCATCACATTTTTTTCAAAATAAGTAGATCGAGAAACTAAGTTGTTGCCCCGGCTAAGTTCAATGATTACCGAGTTTAAGGAGTTCTCTACCATTGAAAAACTCTATCAAAAAATTGGGGAATTCGGTATTCAGAATACCGTTAACTGTATTCTGGGTACTGTAGGAAAATTCGCCTAGCGAATTTGGTGCCCTCAACATACACGAATATCGAACCGCAATTCTGGAGATGTGCTCGCAAATTCGATCTGAGGCTTGACGCACGAACCCTTAGTGGTTCGATTCTCGAACTATCTCATATTTATGAAATTTTAAAAAACTGATTTATAGCAACATTTTTTATGGATTTTAATCTCTTTAACTTTTTCTAAATTATCATCAGGAATAAAGACCAACTGCCATTGTTCTTTGTTTTCTTCAGGGGGCGTAATCTCATATGCATAGATGGTGTCACTAAAAAAATAACTGTCAGGCGTGCCAATTTCCGTACGAACTTTACTCATTGACGCATTAACGTAGTATTTTTTTTCTAGTAGATTAACGGCCATAGAACCCTTTTGCCGTTCATTGGACTTTATAAACTCGGAAGCTTTAAATTCTAAAGACCCCCATTTTTTCTTGGCATCTTTTAAAGATAAAAAAGTTCCGTTTAAGTAAGACGTTCCACTTAACGCGTAAGCTACAGATAAAAACATTACAAAAATTAATGGAACAAATTTAACATACTTCATTTTGTCTCCTTAGGAATCGGCAGTCCTGGGTTTATCACGATAAGCTTGTCCGCCCTTAGAGCCTCAAGTGCTTGATTCTCCAGATTTTTTAAATCCAGCTTATTTTCTTTCTGTAGTTTTTGAGCACCCAGTATCCCACTGCGATTGTTGGCCAAATCCATGGAGTTTTCTTCATTAGGCTGAAGAGGGTTTTCCTCATGGGCGTCTAGAAATGTTTGAGCCATCTCAATACCGATCTCTTTTGCTAAAAGCCCTGCCCAAACATAATGCCTGAAAGCATCTCCCTCATCATTAAATTTTTGAGTTGGGAACTGTCGGAGTGATGACTCTTCTGCACGCATTTTTTCTACAAAAACAATAATGGATTCTTTAGGGTATTTATCGATAAGTGCTTTTTCTTTTGAGGTTAGTCCTGGGTAAAACACATATTTTGAAATTGAACTCTCTGAGCAAAGTTCAGCACATTGGCTATGGCATTGAAACGTTCTCATATCGATCATCGTAACCGTGCATTTAGCTTCACAATCCTTAGCACCTATAGCTATTTTTGTCTTTTCAAACCACTCTTTACAAATATCATCCGGATAGGCGTAAACCTGAACTGAAAGAATTAAAATCAGATTAATAAAAAAAATAGGCTTAGACACTTTTTTTGAACTTTTCTACGCTGCTCTTTTATAAGGTTTTGGTAGATTTTTAATTTTTTTAAACGCTTTATACAGATCAACTGCTTTTTGAGCATTTAACCAGAACTCAGGGCTTGTATTAAATGTTGCCGACAACCGCAAAGCCATTTCTGCGGTCACACTGGTTCTCGCATTAACTATACGGTTAATAACTTTGATATCGCAACCCAAATGCTTAGCAAGATCTGCCTGAGTCATACCTAAAGGAAGCAAAAATTCTTCTTTTAAAATCTCACCAGGTGTCGTGGGTTCTCTCATCATTTTAATCATAAAAACCTCTTTTTAGTGATAATCACAAATTTCAACTGCAGTGGCTCCGGCAGCAGTCCATTTAAAAACTATACGCCATTGATCGTTCATTCGGATGCTGTGATAACCTTTTAAGTTACCCGAAAGTACTTCTAATCTGTTTCCGGGGGGCACTTTCAAATCCATCAATACATGGGCGTAATGAATCATATCCAATTTTCTCTTAGCGACACTTGCAACCGCGGCCCATCCTATTTTTTTATTTACTTTTGCGTGAACAAAAAAATCTTCAGTCATTTTATCTACAAAAGTAATAATTGCCATACAAGTTCAATATACCTAACTTAGGTATATACGTAAATACAATTATTTAACCGAAAAATAGGGAAGGACTAAACCCTTGGTTCGATATTCCGAAAGGGTTGTCATGTAAGTTATTGATATTATTGACTTGAGTTTAGTTGGTGCCCTCAACATAGACGAATATCGAACTGCGATTCTGGAGATGTGCTCTTAAATTCGATCTGAGGCTTGACGCACGAACCCTTACCCGTGCGATTCTCGAACGAACTGTTAATTCTATGGCCTGTCTCTATTGCAAAGAATCGGCTAATGATTCTAAAATACGGGTGTCGGAGAAAAAATGAAAAAATTGTTATTTTTAGTATTTATTGTCCTCGCTCAGAATTCTTTTGCTCAAAGTAAAAACGAAATGCCTATTGTTCCGGATAAATTTGAAAAGGAACTCAATTTAGCTGCTGAGAAAACTGTTTCAGGACCAGGATTTTCAGCTTCGGTACCTAAGGGCTGGAGTTACATCAATAGCGACCATTCAACTAAACCCCTTGACTCCACATCAGACGGCAAAGTCACACGGGTCAGTACCGGAGAATTATTCATGACTCCCGAATCGAATGTCGGCGAATCTCAAATTTATTTCAGCGTGCGAAATTTTATTCCAAAGGCCGTGGATATAGCAAAAATCTATAAAAAACACAAAAAAGAAGGCGCAAAATTAACAACGGCCACATGGAATGGCCTCGAGTGGAAAATTATCGAATACAGCCCAACGTACGTCGACTTAAATAAAAAAAATAAAACGACTTATAATTGGTACGCCATTACACATTTGAAAGACCGCGATTTAACAATTAGCGCCGGCACTCCATCAACTGAGAAACGCTATCAATATCGGGCTCAATTTGAACTCATGATGAAAACCGTAAAAGTTATTGAGTAAGAACTGTTGGCACATTGTACCAGTGGTTAACTTCGAATCTGTCGTAAAAATTTATTTTTTTTAGG
>JAYVIY010000020.1:0-2160 GCA_043769795.1 Pseudobdellovibrio sp.
GATAAGGTCGGCAATTCTTCCCGGATCGTTGACGTCATCGAGTACTAATAAGATATCCGGAGAAAGCGCTTTTCCGAAAGCGATTGATTTTTCAATACACTCTTTGGCTGTTTTAACCAAAGCTGTCAATTCAGCCTGTTGAGTTGGATCAACTACATCTTCAATTTTTTCAACGGCCACTTCGAAAGAACCAGACGTTTTAGTAAACGACTTAATGCGCCCTTTCGCCTCACCTTGAATAAGAATTTTAACCCGGCCGTCAGAAAGTTTACGCATACGCATAATTTTTGCGACAGTTCCGGTTTCATAAATAGTTTCAGGAGTTGGATTCTCTTCAGAGATATCCTTTTGTGACGCTAAAAAGATAAGTCGATTTTTAGAAAGAGCTTCTTCGACGGATCGGATAGAAGATTCTCGGCCTACAAAGAGAGGAATTATCATGTATGGAAATACAACGATATCTCTAACGGGCAACATGGGCAAAGTTTGTGGAATTTCTACGGATTGATTATCAAATGTCATTATTGACTCCTGTTTTACTGAATAATTATTCGGAGTCTTTTTACATTTGCTAAATGGACAAATAGTCTGGTTAACGTCTGGTTTTTAAAAAACAGGTCATAAACAAAAAACAAAACAAGTCTCACATCCGTGTAAGATGAGCCTCTCCCCTGAGTACTTGAAGTTTTATTGAAGCGTGGGGCGGCTTGTGGCTTTTGAGTCTTTTTCGTTGTCTTCCATACAGGTTATACAGAGTGTGGCTAAAGGTCTGGCCTTAAGCCTTCTAAGATCGATCATTTCATCGCATCCTTCGCACTGGCCGTAAGATCCAGTGACAAACTTAGATAAAGCTTTATCGATAAGTAGCAGCGAAACATGATCGCGTTCATGTAGTTGAATATTTAAATTGTCTTGTAAGTTCTGAACGACTGCATCGACTTCATCAGCTGCTTTAGCCGATGTAGTTTGAAGAGTCTTAAACTCCTGGTGTTTGTTTAAAATTTCGCTTTTTTGAATTAAAAGCGATTTCTTAATAAACTCCAGTTCATTGTCTTGCAATACAGATGAGTCGTTTTCGGCGCTGTTCATCTAATTCCCCCCTAGATAAAAATTTCCGAAATTTCTAGGGATATTAACTTGAGAGAAAATTATGTCACTAAAAAAGCGCATGACTTGTGTGACGTATCATAGTGCATTTAGAATTGAACATACTTTTTTTGAGCAGCCTCTTCCATTTCTGCACCCTCAATACTCAACCTAGTCCAAGGTATGGCTAACAAACGCTCACTTTCAATTTTCTCCTCTGTAATTTCACAAATTCCGTACGTACCATTTTCAATACGCGCAAGAGCAAATTCAATTTCGAGCAATTGTGTTTTAATCCGTGTTTGATTTACTAAAAAAGAATGCTCTTCCTGATGGGCTGCAGACTGATCTATTTCATCTCCGCTGGCCTTATCAATTTGATTGAAATCGACGGTCGACTGTCGAGCGCGGTTCAATAAATCTGTTTTCATTTTCAAAAGTCTTTGTCGGCACTTAGTTAAAATATCCATAAGACCTCCCGCCCTATTTCCTAAACAGCGCTTTAGTGCACTGTTTGATTGGAAATTAAGACCGGAGCAACATAGATATCGGTTAAAACATTATTCTATTTTTTTTAAAAAACCTGTATCGAGCGTTAAAACGTGGATTGGACGTTCAATTTCGCGTTGATTCGACATTCTCAGCTCTCCGGTTACCCCGGGGCTTTTGCCCATATTGCGCAAACTGCTTGCCAAAGCCTCTCTAGAGCTGGCACCGGCCTTAATATGGTCCTTTACGATGCGAGCGACCTCATAGGTTTGGATTTCGACAAGAGTGGGCTCTTCATTGAAAAGAGCCAGATATTCCTTGAAAAAAGGTGATGGTTCAGTGGCTGTTTGCGAAGCAACTAAGGCGTCAACGAAGTAAACTCCCGTATTATTGTTGGCAGCGCGCTTTGGTAGGTCAGGAGAATTCCAGATATTAGTGCCAAGGTACTTCATATCTTTTACATCGTTATAGCTCATAAAGGCCAGTATCTGGCCAAGGGCGCGGCTGCTGTCAGGAACGAAGAGCACGTCGAAATCAACAATCGGTGGAAGAATGTTTTCTGCAGACCAATGATCCCGTGAGCTT
>JAYVIY010000021.1:0-5908 GCA_043769795.1 Pseudobdellovibrio sp.
CGCGAATGCAAATACAATTTGCGACGGAGTTGAATGAACTCGCTCAGCGATCTTTTTAATTTTTGGACCATTCAAAGAGTCTTGATTAGCAGTTAATAAAGAGAAGCCTTGATAAGTAATGCCTTTTTCGCGACAGTATTTTCTCATTTCGCCATTGTATCACTGCCAAATGAAATTCCATAAAGACCATAGGATAAAAATTTAGAATTTTTGATTTAAATTCTATCGAGGTAATTGCCGTAGATCATTCCACTCATGGCCCAAGCGCCCTGACTGTATCCGTAGTACGTACTGTCTCCATTGCCACCTTTATAATTTCCATATGTCCAAGAGCCATGTTTGAATGTTAAACTCTGAATGACAATGTCATGAACATTTTCGGATGCAGTTCCTTGCAGTCGAATGAGATTTCTTAAAAGTGGGATAGAAAAAATTGCGGTTGAAAGATTATCTGTAGCAAATGGGTAAAATTAAGGTCTAGGTAAAATAGAAGTACTTTTCACGTAATTTGAAAGTATACCCAGCTCAAATGAGGCCCTAATCCCTGCCTGCGGATAGCACTTTTTATTTTACTTTTCCCTATTGATCACATCATGTGCACACCGTGAATTTAAAAAAAAGTAAAATTTATGGCCAAAGACCCATTTCAATCATACAATTTTAGCATGAACAAAGGCAAACCTAGGTGCTAGGATCGAAGAGGTCCGTTACAGATAGACTTCTTATGCTGCGAAACAATTTTGGCATGGGCCTAGTTGAACTCATTGTCGCTGCAGGACTAGCTACAGTCGTATCATTGGCTATAGCGACGCTGTACGAAAACATGAGCTACGGACAAAAACGAGTTGCATTAACTGACAGTCTTTTAGGAAAAAAATTATATTTTCAAAAAATGATTGAAGACGATACAGCCTTATCAAACACCATAGCCGCAGCAGTTAATGTCAACATGCAATGTTTGCGCGATAAAGTGGTTTGTAATTCAGTACATGTGGCCACGGCTTTTTCTTCAAGTTTAGATCAAATTACACTTTATAATAATGCGCCCAACCCTGGAGCAGCTGTTCACGATGGACGAATTACAAGCAACAGAGGCTTCACTGAAAAAGGAGCTGAATGTGTTGGTTTTTCCGCAACTGGTCCCGGTAACGACAGTTGCCCCGTAGGATATATTATTAATTGGTACTTAAGTCATGCCGGGCAAGTTGGAGGCATATCAATTACCTTAACCGCCAAAATGATTTTTAATCCTACAACTAACAATAAATTTAAACAGCTTATCAACTCAAATTTAACCACACCTTTAGGCCCTTACGATGCCTCTTTTACAAAAACAGTGGTAACACTTATTGATATGAATGTTAGCAGCTGCACTCAGGGGGGGGATTACTCTTTATCAAGGTGGCAGTTATCCCTTTTTTTTAGCTAACTCAGTGCCCACCGGCGAGAGCTGCTTGCAGCAGTATAGAATTTGTACTGTAGCTAATAATGTTGCAACTCTGAGTGGATCTTATACTAAAGAAACCTGCGTACAAAACTGCTCAGGAAGTTGGAGTGCATGCTCAGCTGCGTGTGGTGGCGGAACTCAAACTTATAATCATGATGTTGAAGCTAATTTTTGGGGTGCGGCATGTGCTACGGCAGCCGGGGCAACGCAAGCTTGTAACGTTGCTCCTTGCGGCGCACCTGTAAACTGCGTCGGCTCGTGGGGACCTTGCGGTGCGGGAAGTATTCAAACATATAATGTTACAACACCTGCGTCTGGTGGCGGATCCGCATGTCCGGTAGCCAATGGTGCAACCCAAGCATGTATATGTTATGACTATACTCCCACTCCTCAAGTTAATTGTCCTCTTTATAATGATTATACAATCATGGATTGTGGAAGTGGACCTGAAGTAACTTATAGGAGATTTTCCGCAGTTGATGGCGTATGTTGGTCGCCAATTACATGGATGGGGTGTGCGTATTCGTCTTGCACACAAATATTCGCTCCAACCTGTATTGTAAATGTGTACGGCCCTGTAGCTTGCCCTCTTTAGTTAATTTTTTGAGCAACTTTAAAATTTGCACCTGCTTGTAATCACAACTTAGGCGCAACTCATTAGCAATTATTGCAATTTCAGTTAGCGACATATGTTTTTAAAATTTAAAAACACTGAGGTTACCCTCGAATTTCAGCCACATCTTGCTTGAGTCGTCCTGTGTCGGTTAGTCATTAAATTCCTTTTCAAAGTCTTTCGGAGTTTTCATCCCAATCGAAGAATGCGGTCTTTCTTCGTTGTAATATCTTCTCCACTTCTCAATCTTCCTTTTCGCATCTGCCAAGTCATGAAATAATTCTTCATTCAGGCACTCGTCTCTGAACCGCGAATTAAACGATTCAATGAACGCGTTCTGAATCGGCTTTCGTGGCTGAATATATTCTATCTCAATTTTATTTGTGTATGCTCAGTTTAAAAATCTTCTTGAAGTCATTTCTGGTCCATTTTCACAGCGAAGCTTCTTTGGCAAATTTTCCAGCGCATTAAAAAATGTGATCATATCTTCGCTCGTAATTGAGTAAGCCGCATGAAGTCCCGGTGTTAGTTTTGTACAGTCATCAACGATCGTTAGGCATTTTAATTTTCTGCCGTTTTCAAATCTGTCAGAGACAAAATCAAATGACCATATCTCGTTTGGCCTTGAAGCTTTGTTGTGCGGAACACGAGTTACTGCCATTTGTTTTATCCGTCTTCTGTTTTTAATCTGAAGCCGCAGCTTCTTGTAAACACGCTCTGTCCGGTGTTTGCTCACGACAGCACCTTCTCGCTTGAGTAAAAAATGAATCCTCGGTAAACCAAACCGCCGGTGCTTGGTGGAAAGTTCTTTCATTCTGTGTTCAAGTGCCACGTCTCTCGACCCAGCGTTTTTGCGGTCTCACCGTTGTTTTTGCGGGTGATTGCTTTTATGATTTGTTCTTCCGTGAACCTTTTCTTCATTTGCTCACCTAATGTCTAGTTAGACATAGGGAAACTCAACTTGCAAGTGGTCTAAATTTTTGGGGTAACCTCAGTTTTGGTGCAGGCGAGCAAGTTGAGTTTAAAAATTATGGAACTCAACTTGTCTCGTTGCTCAGCTTTTATTATACGTAAAAAATGAGTTCACCTATTTAGCATTAAAATCTTCTTCAAACTTTGCAATCGTAGCTATAATATCATCAAAACCGGGAGCAATCCCAAAAAACATTTCGTTCATCATAACATAATCCTGTTCCATTTTTACGAGAACTCCCGCTTGCGGCACGAGCCTGAGCGTGCCTTTGCGAGCAGTATCATAGTTCGCCCAGCCAGCGCGAAAATAAATCGTCTTATGTTCAGCAACGCGCTCTAAAAGTTTTATCTCTGCTGCTGAAGCTATTTTGAACTGCGAAATTAACAAACAGTAAAAATCATAGTAGTGACGAGATTGTCTTTCCGGCACTGTCTTGTCATCCGGAAAATGGGCATACATATGCAAGATCGTGGCTTTTTCCCAAAAAGTTCTTTCAACATTCAGGACTTTTATATTAATAATATTTTCTTCAATTGTTTCGCCTAAAGCCTGTTTTAAATAGGAGCTAATTTGTTGCTTACTTACCGGCCAGTGATCCGAGCGCGCCCCGAGTTCGATCTTCACGATGGGTCTTACGTATTGTGAATCCTCTTTTAGTGATTTGGGGTAATGAAAGAGCAATGTCTGTTGATCTGGGTCATCTGGATCTGCGGTCAGCGCCCAATCACTGGCTAGTTGCGTGGCCTTTATTTCTTTTTTAAGAAGAATTATTAGCTCACTCGATACATATTTTTTGCAAGTCTCTGAAAGCTCTTTTAATGTTTCATTGCGCTTTTTGGAACCCATTTTTTCAGGATCTTTGACTCCTGTAAATCCAAGAAATGCGCGATCAATGGAAATGTCGATGTCTTCTGAAAAACGGTCAATAACTTTATAAATTTTTGATAAAGAAGTTCCGCCTTTAAACGTAAGATGTTCGCTGACATCTTTGATGCTAAACAATTTCTCCAGTAGCCAACAAACCCAATAGTCTTTTTCAATAATATGCACGGACTTGTTTTCAATCTCCGCAGCTTTTTGAAAATATAGGATACGTTCTTCGGTGGGAAGGGCCGTAATATTAATTTTTTGAGCCACTACAAACCTCACGCAAAAAATTTCTCAGCCAGATGGGCGAATATTTAAGCGCACTTAAAAGTTGGCTCTTTTCTTTGACTGAGAGGCGTCGGCTAAGTTTAGACTTTATAGCTTCAGTTAAATGATCTTTACCTAGATACAAAAGAGCTTGAATAACCAGGCCACTTTTAGTTCCGGCTACGGCCATAGCCTTACCAAGGTTTTTCTTAAAAATAATCTCTTGCTTACCTATTTTTATTTTTTTTGAATTTCCGTCTGTCAAGTACACGATTTTGGCCGGCACTTGCTCTGAAAGACCAAGTAGATTTGCAGCATAGGCGCCAGAGGGCTGGATGGTAATGCCATCCCTTGCAACTAATGCCTTTACGACTTTATCTGTTTCTGGCGGTAGCACGCCTAGAACCCTATGCACTCTCGGGTATTCATACAGACCTTTTGAGAGCCTTCTAATAACCCCCTGCTTAGCCAGACGAGATAAACTCTGCCGAACTGATTCATCGCCACCTAGGTCCAAAAAACGATCTGGGGTAAAGCAGCTACCCCTACCCATGCCAAATATCCTATTTTTTATAGTAATTTCAATAGATTGCATATATTTTAAGTCCTATTTTTGTCACAACTTTAGCGTATTATTGTGACAAAAGATAGTAGAAACTTGCACTTATTTAACCTCTGCTAATGGGTCTTAATGGATGGCGCCGTCAACATAAACAAATATTGAACCGCAATTCCCAGGATGCGCCACTACCACGTTAACAAATACAAGAACTGAAGCCTTTAAAAAAGAGTCCAAAAATGCTAAGCCGGGCGGCACAGAGGCAACTTTTTTCCTCTGCTGACAAAGCTAAATCCAACTTCGCTTTATGCATTTTAGGTACAAGCTATTTTAATGTATTGAGAATGATAAAATTTATCCATAGAATATAAAAAGGCGTAAAATGATGTTATTAATATTTATTTTAATCAATTTATTTGTTACTCAATCCAAAGCTTACCCCGACATCAGCTGGATGCTCACGAAGAAAACCCCATTCAAAAACCTGAAGATAAGGCAATGGACTTTGCTAATAATCAAAGCGGCATCATAGCTGCTCAAAAGATGCTTAAAAATAAAAGCTATACTTTTAATAAAATAGAGAATGAGGCTTTAGAACAGCTAAGAAATAAAAAATTGAACATTCTAAAGCCGGGCCTTGAAATCCCAAAGGAGCCAAAATGAAAAAGGTATTTAAAACCCTTACCCCTGTGGTTATGATTATATTTTTTGTTACACTTGCGTATGCTTATAATAGGATGAATGAAAAATTTTTACCTTTAAAGCAGTCTGAAAAAAAATGGGGCAGCTTAAGCTTTGATGCAAAAAAATTTACGACTCTTACTGAGAAAGAAAAGGGTGCGATGGCAGTAGATTTAATTAAAAATAAAAAGTATATCAATTCCTACATACAAGATGTACGTAAAGAAATGGGAGATCCTGATAGTTATTTTTTTAGTGATACAATATTAGCTTATGAAATTACTCCGCCCGCAGAAAACAAAGAGTAATGGCAAATTATTTTTATTCCCGATGACAACTTAGTGCGAGTCAAGGAAGTTAAAATTCATAAAAAGTGTTGTTATAAAAAAACTAAATAGGAAGGAAATTGACGGGGTAAATCGGTCGAGTTCATTCCCTACTGCTATGAGTTATCTGTTGGGATATTGGAAAAATCCAGACATCCTTGTACTATGATTCATA
>JAYVIY010000022.1:0-5902 GCA_043769795.1 Pseudobdellovibrio sp.
TGAGTGTTAGCGGCCTTGGCTTTGGCCGCCTTTGCTTCGAGAGTAAGAAAAAAAAGTAGAGCCAGAACTGTTAATATTCTCATTGAACTCTTTCGCTAACTAAAAAGTCAGCTGATATAGAAATTTTGCTTCTGGCACAAACTGACGCTCGATGTATCCATTTGTCGGTGCTTTCACAACTGTGACTTGATCAGGCTGTTCAGCAATTACGTAGGCACCGATTCCCGGCTCAATGGCTACCGGAGTGTTTAAGTGGAATACGGCTTCGAAAGTGAAGCGCGACCAAGGGCGATGAAAAAATGCAAGCGAAGTGGCCACTTCCTGAAAAGGATCGTTACCGGTAAGAGTTTTTCCGCCGTAAGTAAAATCATTCGTAGGAAACACGGCCGCATATCTTAAAGAAACTTCGAATGGTTTAAGAGCCGCTGAGGCCAGAGCCCGAGCGCCGTTCACCTGGAGCCTACCGAAATCATTGGCAAACTCACCATGAGTCACTTCAAGCTCGTAAGAAGTATTGATATTTCCGACCGGAATTCTTTTTTGAAAATCGGCACTGGCCTGAAAAACGTGACTGCGTGAATAGGGTGTTTGAGCGATGAAGGGGTTCCAATTCGGATTTAGAAGAAGTGAGCGATCCGTTGTTTTGACATTGAGAACTGACGAGTGTCCGACTTTAGAATCTTCCATATAGCCTAAGTTCAGAAAAGCCGAGAATGCGTCTTCGACCGCGCCCTTTATGCCGCTGCTTCTATAATAATAGGGATCTCGGCCCTGACTGTCATATCCAATACGCGCAACCACCAAGGGCGCACCTAATTGTTCAGGCAGATATCTTTCAGGATTGTCGCGGCCACCGCCGGTGAAAACTCCAATTGTTCCCATGAAGCCTTGTTGCTGCAGAACGGCCGCTGCGCCCACATCACGACCGAGCACACCGACCAAGTGATTGATTGATCGATCAGAAAAATTCAGAGAACCATCTTCGGTCAATGCTTCTAGTCCAAACGGTGCTTTGAACTGACCAAGACGCAAATAAGTGGTTTCTGTTGCAGGGATATCTGCGCGAAAATCAAGTAGGCTCACTGAAGAATTTAAATTTTTTACAGCTTCTTCTCCGCCCATGGCCCATTCGGTATAGAATCTATAATCTTCTAATTGACCGCTGGCCATAATGCGCGCTTGTTTCAAAAAAACGAAGAGTCTGTTATTTTCTTTGTAGGGGTCGGTCACTCTTTCGCCTAGGCCAAAAAGCTGAAATCGACCGCCTAAGTTAAAAGACGCGTCGTCTTTCTTGATGAGTTCGATAGCGTGAGCCTGTGTTGACATGATAAGCACTAGTGTCATTAAGAAATTCGTAGTTTTCATTTTTGCCTTTTCCTATTTGAGATTTGTTAAACAAGTTATTTCAAAAATTAAATTAATTTCATCACGGGTTCTCAGAGCGCCTAACATCATCGTTGGTGGATCAATTCCAAAATCAGACATAAGAAGCATTCTACGGCCTTTAATCCGCAGATTTTCGCCATCTATGACTAAGTCAGCATTCAGCTCAATCGGATTAGTTACTCCAGCAATAGTTATGGTGCCCGACGCAGTTACCGAATTCCTAGAATCGGAAGATTTTGAAAAACTGAATTTCGTGAGCTTTAATTCGATGTTTGGATACTTCTCTGCTTTTAAAGCTTCATACATGTGTCTATCGAGAGTTTGGTCACCTGACTTTAGGTTTTCGATCGCGAGCTTCATCTCAACATTATTTGGTGTCCATCCGAATTTGTTTTCGGATGTTCCGTTTTTTGCGGTGCCTTTAAGATCAATTATAGTTGCCACCGAAGAAAATTTTCTTGCGGTCGAGTCGCCATTGAGCTCGATTCGGCCACTAGGTGAAAAAGAGATATTAACCAATTCGGGCACTGCAGGTGTTGTTTTTGCGAAAAGCGTTACCGTAAAAAACAATGCCAGCACAACTAACATATTTCCCGACCACAGACGTAAATGCATTTTCATATTCATTGAGATTCCTCTTTACATTGAATCGTTGTTACAAGGCCAGAATAGCCTATTAGAAAACAAAGAATATGATGCCTGTCATAAAGTATGGCGAATTAATTCAACTCTATACAAAAATAGGGCAGATTTCCGGGGTGAATAGGTACGGCGTACCTTATTACCCTATACATCAGAAGCCCATTTCGATTAGACTAGCAAAATGAGCAAAGCAAAATATTTTGTCTACACTGACGCGAGCTTCAGTCATCTTGATTCATTAGGCGTTTCGGGTTTTTCAGTTTTCGAAAGTGAAACCACCCATGAGCAAGGCGCCATGACCAGAGCCGGCATCAGAACCCATTTTTTTAAAGAATCAAATAATATACGCGCCGAAATTATCGGCGCTCTCTGGGCTCTTAATACTATTGCTGAAGAAAGCAAAAATTCAGGTTCGGGTAAGCTCTCCGATAAACTCGAAATCAATCTTTTTTCGGATTGTCAGACTCTAACAAATCTTCTTGCAAGACGTGGAAAATTAATTGCTACTGACTACATCAGCAAACGAAAAAATTTGCCGCTCGTAAACACGGATCTTTATAAAGATTTTTTTATAGTTTACGACGAATTGCAGCCGATAATTCATTGGGTTAATGGTCATACTAAAAAAGAAAACCAGACTGCTATTCAGAAAAATTTCGAAATGGTCGATAAGCAGGTTCGAAAAGAATTACGAACCATGGTTAAGAATATTAAAAAGTAGTTATTTTTGAATAATTTACATTGAACGATATTTGCCCTATGTCAGAGGCGCCGAATATCGAAAATTTCTTGTTTATTAGGCTCGCAGAGCTAATAGTGCTTCTGTCGATATATTTTGAATTTTACAGGTAAGGACTATTCTTTATGAAACTTATACTGATTTTTTCTATTTTATTCACGTTACTTTCAAATTCTAAATCACAAGCGGCTGAGCTCGGGCTAACGGATGTTTCGATTCTCATGCCTTTGCCAAAAAGAGAGAATTCCGATCATTTGTTTCGTCCGGGTTCTCTAGGAAAATTCGGAGAATTTCTACCCCAAAATATTTTCAGCCAACTGCCGAGACTCAACCTTGTTGAAGATAATGTGGCGCTTTATCCTCAGCTTCGAGCGCTAGGAATAAGACTTGATCCTTGTTTTCCGGCTGCTTCGCCACAAGCTGGCTGCCAGGCCCAGATTCGACTTGTTTGGCAACCACTTTATCAAAAAGAGTCTATTATGGTGGCTGAAGATGTTTCTGTTCATGTTTTTTACAATCTTACAAAAGTTGAGTTAACTGACATTGTTTCGCAGATAAAAGATCTGAATGATGAATTTAAAATTTCTAATAAAGATTTGCCACTTGATATCCATCCGATTTTAAAAAGAGATGGTCTTGATAGCGCTTATGGAAAAAGACTTTTCAGTATTCTAAACAGCGGAATCGGCGCCCAGCGAATCAGTCGGGTGACATTCATGTTGCAGACCTGGTTGGGAAATGTCTGGAGTTTTGGCGGCTTCGATGTGGATCAGGGTAAAATGCGTGAGATTTCGATTCCTCGCATACCAGGAACAAAGCAAACCTTTTTTAATGAATTGATTTCAACAACCATATTTAAAAACGCAGGAATTGACCCGCAAGTGGCAGGTACAGATTCGCTGGCCTTCCTGTTAAAGCCCGCAGACCCGCAAGCACCGCTAACTAAGGCTGATGAACTCAGTGTGACAGCGGGTTATCTCGCGGCCACACGAATTGAAAACCCACTAATTCATTCTCCAAATTCAATCGATTGCGTAGGTTGTCATTTAGCTCAACAAACAAGAATTTTTGCTCAGGGCCAGTATCCATCATTTGCTGGCGAACTATCCCGGCTGGCAGATCCGTCAAAATTCAAATCGAAGTACAACCTCAGTAATTTGAATTTGGGCCCTGACAAAACCATACTCCTCAGAAGTTTCGGTTACGTAGGTTCAGAACCAGCTATTAACCAACGCGTAATCAACGAAACAGCCCGCGTGCTCGAGCTCCTCGAAAAATAATGTACGCCGTACCTAATCCCCAAATGTACGCCGTACCTAATTCCCGGAGGATTTCATGAGAAAAATCGGATTTGTTACTTCAGAGGTTGATCCTGAGCTTATCGCGGATGATCGGTTAGCAATTCCGTTTTTAAATCAATATGGGTTTTCTGTGGATCCTGTTGTTTGGGATAGTCCGAGTATACAAATCGCTGATTTTGATTTGCTTATTTTTAGATCATGCTGGAATTACCACCGCAAGTATCCGGAATTTCTTACCTTCTTAGATAGGGTTAAGAAATCTCAAGTTCCGGTTTATAACCCGATTGAAACGATTCAGTGGAATTTAAATAAGAAACATATTTTAGAATTTGACGGAAAAATAGCTGTGCCGCGGACGAAGTGGATTGAAAATAGAAGATTTTTCGCAGAAGACGTACTTGAAAAAACCTTGTCAGAATGGAATGTGAATCAGCTTGTTGTAAAACCCGCAGTCTCGTTGAGCGGGCACGACACCTACCTTATTGATAGGCTTGATTTTGCTAAAATAAATTTAATTATCCGTGAATTACTGAAAGAGCGCGACGTCTTAATTCAGGAGTATATCCCAGAAATAAAAACGGAGGGCGAAATCTCGCTGATATTTTTTAATCGGGCATTCAGTCACGCCATTCGAAAGGTTCCGGCTAAAAATGAATTCAGAATTCATCAAGAATATGGCGGTGAACGCTTCCCAATCGAGGCGTCGACAGAGTCGATCTCTTACGGCAAGAAATTACTGGAGCACGTATCTGGTAAACTGCTCTATGCCCGCGTCGATATTGTAGAAACAAAGAGCGGTCCGGTTCTGATTGAACTCGAAGTAACTGACCCCATGCTATTTTTGGGTAATAGTGATCTCGCCGCTAAAAGATTTGCTGATGCTATAGTTGAATTACGAATTTGAAGGAGAAATTAGATGAAAAAAAATAACTTAGTCGCGTGGCAGTGGTCAGACTACTCTGAAAAACACAAAAACCACGTGAACTTATTAATTCATATAATTGCCGTACCCCTTTTCTGGTTAGGAACTGCAGCACTACTTACTGGAATCTGGCAAAATACAAATTCGCTGATTTTGACGAGTCCATTGTTATTGGTCTTTTCATTTATTTTACAAGCGCTTGGGCACCGCCTGGAAATTGAAACGCCGGCTCCGTTTGGCGGGCCTCTAGATTTTATTCGTCGTTTTCTTACCGAGCAGTTTGTGAATTTTCCGAGATTTGTTTTAAGTGGTATCTGGTATAGATCACTTTGAAATAAAAAACTGGTGGAATTTTTGTTCACACCAGTTTTATTTCAATGCTATTACTTCCAGTTCGTCGGGATATTTAAACGCAAAAGCCCCGAATTTCTCCGGGGCCCAACTTAGTGCCAATTTTCTGTCGCTTAGACTCTGGTTCCTACTTGGTTACGTAGAATACAAATGTTTCTCGTTTTCCCGTGAATTTAGCCATACAAGCCGGCTTTGTTATGCTCGTGGTTACCTGAGAAGATTGATAAGTCGCAAGTAACTTTGTGCTTGAAATCTTTTTTATGGTTAAGCCACCAGTATCGATAACTCTGCAGTTAACCCATTCGTTACCGCCACCCAAATTAACACCTTCGTAGTGTTCCTGTCGGGTTACCATCGTTCCACCGCTACCATCTGAAAACGGCCGAAACTGTTCAAAAAATACCAAACCGTTCGGTCTAATTTTATCAACTTTTACGAAATCTACGGCTGTGGACGCAGACCAGTCCATATCGATTTTTGGTACACAAGTGTTTTGTTCTCTTTCAAATCCTGATTGCCAGTAGTAATTGGCATAACACTGCGCTTGTGCGATCAGCTTTG
>JAYVIY010000023.1:0-2151 GCA_043769795.1 Pseudobdellovibrio sp.
TGAAAGAGCATAAATCTTGGGTTGATCTGTTTGAAGTAGTGATTACGCTGGCGCAAAAACCCAAGTTTTTTTACGAAGACGGAAAATATCTCATAGTAAACCCTAATGACGGCACAATGACCAATCTTGACGATAAGTTGGTGCCAGGCGTTTACCAGGGCGGAGGAGCCCGTCAGTTTACCGAAAATTTCGGTCTTGATGGAGATGATATCCTCTATATCGGAGATCATATCTATGGCGACATACTTCGACTAAAAAAAGATTGCAACTGGCGTACGGCGATGATTACCGAAGAACTTGAAGATGAAATTGCGAACAATAAAAAAGCAGAACCGATAATGAATGAAATCGATTCTCTGATGAAGCGTAAAGAGCCGTTTGAAGATGAACTTACCGAACTCATGACACGAAAAATGGACAAAACTCAGCCAAGTGAAGAAAAAAAGATATCCGACCTGCAGGATAAAATTACCGAAATTGACACTTCAATCAGTCAGCTGATAAAAAAACAGCAGTCGCTTTATAATCCAAACTGGGGCCAATTGATGCGAGCCGGAAATGAAGAAAGCTATTTTGCATACCAAATGGAAAGATACGCCTGCGTTTACATGAGTAAAATTTCAGACTTACTTGATCTTTCACCACGAACTTATTTCAGAGCTCCGCGCAGACCACTCAGTCACGAGGTTTAGTCATTTTGACTGAACTTCGTTGAAATGAGATCAAGGGCCGTTTTCGATTTGAGGTAAATTCTTTCGAAAGTCTTGGATTTTCTAGAAAAATTAATCATTTTTTCACCGACCCACTGACTTCTCAATACGTAAAAAAGCAGAAACGCGGAAGCCACTGGCCTCAGAGTCAGCCATATCTTCTGGCTGAGTGAAGCATCGATTGTACAGACGAAAACAAACATCAATAAAAAACTAAAGAGAAACAAGGGCTTAAACAAATCGAAAAAAGCCGCTTTCGCTGCATTCTTCTGAGAGCCTTTCGGAATCTGACTCAGAATTTGCGAACTGAACTTTGATTCTCTTATCAATGTAAGCTTTGTCTTTTTTGCCAGGCTGTAAAATACAAATACCACCGCAATGCTCATTTTTACCGTAAGTAAAGCAATAACAGCATACCCTATAGAACTCGCAATGAATGCATAATCGTCGTTGAGCCGTTTAAGATAAAAATTCATCACATTGACCAAGTCAAATCCGTAAATAAAAAACAACGTTATCAAAGGTTGAATAAAAGCCCAAAGTGAAAGTAAGATCGCCCCCAAAATCTGACCGAAGAAATTGGTTCCAAAAACTGAAATACCTAGCCAGAATAAAAACCCTTGGGTGCTGATCGAGAGCATCGGGCCGAGCTTCTGGCCGGCAGGCGAAAATGATTTCAGAAGCGCCGCAATTCCAGAAATTTCAAAAACTGCAGAACGAGGCAATGCATCGCTATTTAGAGCATTCAACAAAAAGGCCAGTTGATTTAACGAAAGAACCTGTCCAGTCAGCGGAATCTTAAAACCGTGGCCTAAAGACCCAATGCCGATTTCTGTTACAGATAGTTGCGCAGCTCTTTTAATTTCTAAATCAATTTTTTTTTCTTTCAGTTCTTCGCTCATTTTTTTTTCATTATGACATTGTAGAAGTTTTCACTGGTCGAATCCATCAATCCGAACCAAATGTCTGAATTTTCAAAAGCTAGTTTTTTGCGGGCAAAGCGGGATCGGTTGATCACAGCACAACCCCACTGAGAAGTTCCGGTCTGATCATCGGTGCTGCATCCAAAGACCATATTTTTTTCATCAAAGCTTGATACCGGCAGATAGGCTAAAGAAAAACTAACGGGCTTTAAGTTGTACTTTTCAACAAGTAAATTAATCAGATTACGTTTCAGAATTGAAGCCGTGTAGATAGATGCCGAAACAAAGATATAGCCGATATTGTTTCTTTCCAACTCTTGCAATTTTTCGCCGAGCGAGTAGATATTTTCTTTCGCAAAAATGAGATCGGTGTGGCCGAATAATTTTAATATATCCGGCTTCATGTTTAATTCCTGATCGACAATAATTCTCTGAATAACATTGTGATTTTTCAATTGAGAAATAAGTGCGAGTGCCAATTCGATCTGTTCACTTTTGTCAGGTTCAATGCCGATCCA
>JAYVIY010000024.1:0-2149 GCA_043769795.1 Pseudobdellovibrio sp.
GGAACTTTATCAACTGCAACAACTCAGACTGTTAATACAACAGCTTTGTTGGCTCAAGCAGGTATGACATACTGGTTCTAATTTTTCAGATTTAATCCGAAAAATTTAAACAAGAAAAGCCTTGGGAAACCAAGGCTTTTTTGTTTTAATGAGCACAGGAATTATCTGTGAATAAATTGTTTTTCGTCCTTATTATTTTTCTATCAGTCGAGTCAATGGCAACTAAAGCCAGAGTTCAGGCATTAGCCGACTCCTTTCATCTCTCTGACCCTCAAACTGTCTACAGCAAACCGATTGATCTCATTTCTTTGCCGAATTTCTTCGAAATTGAATCAGGGGTTACGGCTTCGAGTAATGTATTGAATGGTGCTGAAGCCATGATTTCCTATGGATTCAGTGAGAATCAGCGTTTTGCACTTTCGTTGGGCCATCAAAATGAAAGCGTGGCCGAATCCCGTAATTTAATAAATACGCTCGGTGGTGCAGCTTTTGAAATGCAGCAGAACCCGATTCACTTATTTTATTCATTTGAAGAGAGCCTCTACGCCTATGCTTTGGGCGCAATGTATTCCCGTAAAAACGATAAGCTCTCCGACCGCAGTGAAAACTCTGTGGGCTTGACCGGATCAATTGAGCTCGGAAGTTTGCAGGTCATCAGCGCTTATAACTTTGTAAATACGGCTGAATCCGTCGGGGGCAAAAAATTTGATGGTGGCGGCTATTGGCAGACGACCCTTTCCTATCTACTTGAGAACACCACCATTGAACTGGTGTACCAGACATCTCGCGCTAAAATGACCTCTCCGAGCGGCGAAAATGAGCTGCATGTGAAAAACGTGATTTCACTTGGGCTTGCCGACACCAGTCTTCGAGATGGTAGTGATTTTTTCTGGGGTGCTCAAATAGTTTCAACTGTGATCAACTGTAAAATTTCTTTATCGTTCGGATGCGATAAAGTCTTTACTCGTACGGTACTGCCCGCATGGTTCGGTGTAGAAACACCGATTAGTGATTGGCTGACCTTCCGGGGCAGCGTGAAGCAATCTTTTGTGGTGAGTGTAACGAAAGACGAGTTCGGGTACCCGGCCAGTGTTGTAAATGGTGGAACCGGCGCAGTTACTAATTTTGCTTCAGGCGAAAACGATACAGTTGTTTCATCCGGTCTGGGTTTAAAATTTAAGTCTCTGACGATAGACGGCACCATTTCAACGGCAACGACGCAGACTCTAGATTCAAGTAATTTTTTATCTCAAGTGGGTATGTCATATTATTTTTAAAGTTGAAATAAACGAAATGCAGCTGGCACCTGAGTTGGCACCTGAGTTTTTAAACCCAAGTTGCCTTTTCGATATATTGAGCAGTTCTTTTTCCCTAAATCTTGTAGGATCAAATCGAGCCTAACACTTGTCCGAATTCCGTTTTTGAAAGGTGCCAGCTACTTTTTTTCAGTTACTTTGGGTTCTGGAATGTAGTCCGGTTTTACGAAATCGACGCTGTAGGGGTAAAGGTAGCTGCGGTAAGTGCTGATGTCTGGTTTACCGATTTCCTCGTAGGCTCGGTCCCAGAGGTAGGCCAACAGGAAGCTTGAGCGTGCCATTTGTTTTATGATTATCTTGTTCATTTTCTTAAAAGCAACTTCTGGCGGCTTTCTTTCAGCAGGAGTTTTTAAGCTCATTCCTTTTTCAATCTTTATGACGGAGTTCTTAATAATCGGATCGGCCTTCAAAACTTCTTTAACTTCTGAAGCTGAGACCATACTGAGTGCCTGCATGTTTTCGATAACTGTTTTTTTCTCAGTGAAAGGCTGTGTTGACCATGATTTAGCCTTCTTTACAATCGAGGGAATCAGTTCAGGACCGAATTCAGACACAACAGCATCTTCATAATAGGAGTGAATTCCACCCTGGTTGGCTGCATAGCCATCGTGATCAGAGGTTGTGTGAAAAGGTTGGCTGTTGTCACCGACAAAGTGTCCCATTAAGCCCAAATTAACAATCATTGAATAAAAGCCTTTATTAAATGGCAATTCATTGTCTTGCTCTTCCTTGAAGCCTTTCGGAGGTGGAAGTGTTTTTAGATCTTTTCCTGCCTCAATGGCGCGGCGGTAAAACTGATCCGCTCGCCACCAACTCGAACCCAGCTCATCAGG
>JAYVIY010000025.1:0-14652 GCA_043769795.1 Pseudobdellovibrio sp.
AAAGCCATCTGTGCCGCCTGATTGTTCATAACCAGTTGGCCTGCCATGCGGGTCAAAATCTGTTTGCGCAGATCCGAATTGATCGCCAGCTTCTGTTCATTGCTGATCACTTGTTTGTCGTCCTGAATTTTCCAGTCTACAGAAAAAGAATCTTTAAAAAATTCCTGTTCTGAATCGTCTGACCAAGAAGAAGAAGAGAAAAATCCTCCGCTCGCCCCCTGAGATTTTATCGATTCATACATGCGATTCATATTGTAGTGAGCAGTCACATCATATTTCATCGCCACAGGGTACTCAAAACCTACCGTTAGTCCGTAGGTCATTTTTTCGATTGAGTTTGGAGTTTTTAGATCAAACCAGTCTGGGTGCAGTAACGGACATACTCCCAGCAAATTCAATACGGCATTGCCGCTGAAGCTTTCAGGATAGGCCTCTAAATTTAATTGTCCATTCGCGCTCATTCCACCCACATCAAAAGCCAGTACAGCCCCTCCGGGGACTAGATTATTACGACTGTAGGCCGATGCTTTTATAGATGCGTTTTTAGTCGAAATTTTTTCAAAATTCAGCCCGGGATTCTGCAGTGCTAACTGATTCAGATTTTCAGTCCATCCGCTGTTAAATGAAATTGCAACACGACCACCTTCGCGACCGGCATGCGCATCGAACATTTTGTTAAAATCGACGTAAAGATCCATGAGGTCAGATTTTATTTGTTTCCAGTTTTTCTGAAGGTCTTCAACGTTATTCTTGATCCCGGCGACATAGACTTTTTTTCTTTCATATTCTGTAGACGCCAAAACATCTGCAGATGAAAGTTCAAAGCGTCTGGCAGTTAGTTCTGTACGTAAAATCTGCGAATCTTCGATGTCTTTAGATAAAACTTCGCACTCCTGACTACAGTACTTATATTTGCTATATAATTCGTCGAGCCGTTTTTCAAGCTGACTGACTTTGATATCGAGTGAGGACAATTCCTGCAGGTGAGCTGTTGCAATATATTTAGAGAGTTCTTCGTTGGCCTGAGCTAACTTCGCATTCTGCTGATCAAGGAGATTTTTAGTTGTCAGATCTTTAGTTTTCATTGCATTCAGTAGATCCAGGGTGTCTGAGTTGTATTTCTGTAGCTTTGAAATTTCCTCGCAAAAACCCACATTGGCCGTTACCGTATGCAGGCCATCGACAACTGCCTTTGATTGACTCGGCGGCAGAACGTAAAACCGCGTGCGGCTTAAAGAATCAGCCACAACCGCCGAGTTTGTTTTGTTGTGCAAGGCTGGGTTGAAATAATCGGGATAAAGCGTGGGTAACGCCTGCGCCGGTCCGATTGTAACAAGAGTGATCAGTGCAGGTAAAATGGCAATAACAGAGGACTTCATTTTTTCTCCTTTAATATAGATTTGATTTCCGGAAGCTAATGATTGCAGGCAAGAGGCCAGTAGTTGATAGGCTCATATCAAAATAAACCGACCTGAGAATAAATAGTCTCAGAATCGGGAATTCATTTCTTATATTTTAGAAAAATTTATTTCAGGATGACGGTTAAATCACGATTTTGGTTGAAGGTCTGCCCCTGCTCAGGAACAGTTTTTTCGACTTTACCTGAACCGACGAATTTCACTTTAATTTTTTGTTCTGAAGCAATTCCGATAACTTCCCTCATCGTCAGGGTTTTTAAATACGGCACAGCTGTTACTGTTTCAGCTTCAGTCAATTCGGCGTTATTGTTGATACTCACTGCCAGATCATGTATTTCCGGCGTTAGTTTTTTCTCGTTACTCGGCGTAACTTTACCCAAATTATTTTCGGTCGGAATTTCAGGATTTATTCCGGTTTTTCTCACCACGTATGAGGCGATTTTTGAAAACAAAGGTGCCGCCACGACTGATCCGTAATAACCATTTCTTTTCGGGTGGTCAATTCCGATAAAAATAACATACTTCGGATCATTGGCCGGAAAGAAACCGCCGAAACTTCCGATATATCCGCCCTTCATATAACCTTTACCCACCGTCTTTATTTTCTGGGCAGTTCCGGTTTTACCAGCGACAACATAACCGGGAACCCGCGCGGCAATTCCGGTTCCTTTGTCAGAAGTTACTCCCACCAACATCAAGCGCATTTTCGCTGCTGTGTCTTCAGATATGACCCGGCGAATTTCAGAAACATTGGTTTCCTGCGTTTCACCGGTTTCAACGTCTTTTATGCTTTCGACAATATATGGTCGGTTAAGTTTTCCGCCGTTAGCTATAACCGCAAAGGCATTGGCCAATTGCAAAGGCGTCGAAGTAATGCCTTGACCGAATGAAACGTTTGCCAGTAGGTGTGCCGCCCAAGGTAGCTTGACCGTAATACCCTTAGCTTCGCCCGGCAAGTCGACTCCGCTTTTTTCAGAAAAGCCGAAGGCCGCGAGACCTGCTTTTAAGCTATCATCACCGAGCATCAGTGCAATTTTAGAAGTTCCCACATTTGAGGAATAGGCCAAAATTTCACTGACACTGATAGTCCCCTGAGCATGCGTCTTTTCAGCTTCACGGATGACATGTTTACCAATACGAAAATGTCCGTTTTCGCAGAAAATTTTAGTCGAGGGTTTAATTAATTTTTCATCGATAGCCGTCGCGATAACGAAGGGTTTCATTGTACTTCCCGGTTCGAAAGTATCTGTCACCGCACGATTTCTTTTTATAAATGAGGAGGCATTCTGCGGAAAGTTTGGATCGAACGTCGGCAGACTCGCAATGGCCCTGATCGCAGACGTCTTTGCATCAAGCACCACAGCCCAACCGCCTGCAGCGTCGTGCTCACGAATAGTTTGTGCCATCTCCGATTCAACAAAATATTGCAGATCCGCATCGATCGTCAGTTTTAATTCTTTTCCTTGTGGGGTTTCTGTAAAAAGTAGCCCGTCCTGCACCAGCGGGCGTCCGCGAGCATCTTTTCTCATAACAACTTTTTTCTTAGAACCGCGTAATATTTTATCATGGTAGAGCTCAAGCCCTTCGAGGGCCTGACCTTCTTTGCCTAAAAAACCGAGGGTCGATCCGAGTAGGCTATCGTTGGGATAGACTCGCTTCCAATCCTCAACCAAACCCAAACCTTTTATTTTCAATGTACGAATTTGCTCGGCCGTGCTGGCATCGATTAAGCGGTCAATCCAGACGAACCTTTTAGAGTTGTCTTTTATTTTAAAAAGTATTTCACGTGATTGTTGCGGAATCAGTTTTGCCAATCGTTCGGCTGAGTTTTTTTTATTCACGATAATCTTCGGATCGGCATACAACGAATACGAAGGCGCCGACATCGCTAGTTCTTTTCCATTCGTATCGTATACAGTTCCCCGCCTTGCCGGAAGCGTAATTACCGTCTGAAACTGTCTTGCTTGCAACGTATTGAGTTTATCATGCGGCAAAAACTGAAGATAGGCGGCCCTGAAGATCAATAAGGTCCATAAAAATCCAACGAATACAAAAACCGAAATTATTTTAGCTTTCAATTGGAAGCCTTGGCGATAGGTTCAGCCGATGACAAATGTATAATCTGGGACGCTGTGACCCGTTTCAGTGTCAGTCTTTTGTTTGCAAGGTTTTCAAGAAGCTGTGGACGCGTTAATTTCGCCAGTGAAATTTCTTTTTGTTTCTGAAATTCAATTACTTTTTTATGTTCTTGAGTCAGTTTAAGAACGTTGTAAGATAGGCGCCGTTCTTCCATTTTAATAAAAACGATTCCGAGTAACGTGATGATAATAAATAAAATACTTAGAAAAGGCTTTAGTTGTCGTATCTCGTTGGAGCTCATCCTGACCTCATGTGTTTTTGAATCATTCATGATTCACTCAATATCTGTTTGCAATTTCTGCGCCCTGCGTAATGCAAATTTGTCAGGTTTTTCCGGTGCGACACCTTTCTGAAAAATCCGCAGTTTGGCACTACGCGCTCTGCTATTCATTTTACATTCTTCTTCAGAGGGCACAATAACTTTTTTGTTTACCAAAAAACCACAGTCTGAATCTCTAAATAAATTTTTAACTATTCGGTCTTCGAGAGAATGAAACGTAATCACCGATATTCGACCTTGGTCCTGCATCTGATTCATCAATAAAGGTAGAACCTTTTCAACAACTTCAAGTTCGCGATTAATTATCAGGCGAAGTGCCATAAAATATTGCGTGGCCGGATGAAAGCCTTTTTTGTGCCAACCATCGACCCGCTCAATAAGACCCGCCAGTTGCAAGGTCGAAACAAACGGCTTTGTCGTACGATCGTTGACGATAGCGCGAACCACTCGGGCCGGGTTTTGAATTTCACCGTATTTATGAAAAACAGTGATCAGGTCTTCCTGCGAAAACGTATTAATTATTTCGGCGGCAGTCGCGCCTGAACTTTGGTTCATTCGCATATCTAGCGGCCCATCTTTATTGAAACTGAAACCTCTATCGGCCTGATCCAGTTGCGGCGAGCTCACTCCGAGATCAAGAAGAACCATATCAAATTTGGCTTTCGTAGCGTCTTCGGTTTCATTCTGCAAAATAAATTCATAAAAATTAGTGTGAAAAGACTTAACTTTTCCTGATTTAATTTCATCGGCCCATTCGAGTTGTGCCTGATCGATCGCTGTTTGATCCTGATCGGTCAGATAGGCCTTGGCCGGGTGGAACCTGTTTACAACCGCACGAAAATGTCCGCCGCGTCCATAGGTGCCATCGAAGTAGGAAAGATCTTTGCGATCCGAAAGAGACACAAAGGAGTCGATAACTTCATTTAAAAGAACCGGTTTATGAGTTTCGTTCAGATTTACCTCGACTAAAGTAGTATATTAATTTTGGGCTATTTGTCCGTCAAGGTAGAATAACCTATTCTATTAAGAGGAAAAAAATTCATGCTCGTCAATTGTCCTCGTTGCGGATTTTCACAACCAAACGATCAGTATTGCGCTCAGTGTGGCGTTGATATGCAATCGTTTAAACCTAAAGAAGCTCCGCTTCTGAATAGAATATTCGGAAATGCAGTTTTACAAATTGCTGTTTTGTTTATAGCGGCGGTTTTCGTCGGACAATACATTTTTCATAGTCAGGAGCCGCAAAGCTGGGTGCAAAAAATCGCCCACTTCAAGGGGTTTAATAAATCTGAAAAATCCAAAAATTCATCGAACTCCGAAGATCTAGACCTCTCAGAACAGAATGAAAAGAGCAAAGATAAAGCTTCAAATTTAAAAGAGCGTTCAGAATCCATCCGCAGCCGCGAATTCAGTAACTCGAGAAGCACTGAAGCCGGAGGCGTTGCCGCCAGCACCCTTTCTTCGTCAGCGGTCAGCGCCAGCGCCCAAGATTTAAGCGTAGTTAACTTTAAATTAACTTACGCTGAGATCACCTCCGAAATGCTGGCAAAATGGATTACAGACAGCTCAAACCTAGGACTCTATCAGAATCTGCAGGAGTACTCGGCCGGCATCCTCTACGATTTCAGAAAACGTGGTGACAACTTCCAGCAAAATCTGAAGAGTTCAGAAATGAAACTCAGCCTGGGTGGAACAAATTCGAACCTTTCAGGAATTATGAGCGAAGACGGTTCTCAGATGTTAGGACTTGCAGCAGCCATTGAATATAAATCGAATGAAAATGAAATCATACAGGGAAACTTCAACATCACGAGAAGCAGCGGCCGCGCGAACGAGGTGTATCCTGCTGAATTTGCCCTGCCTAAGGGCGCCGTTTTTTTTCTGATAGGAGCTGTAAAACGGAGTACCCCCTCAAGCGATCGCGCCAAACTCGATATGCCGCCCTTTCAGATCTATAAATCGCCTGACTTTATGACACGCAAAACAGAGTTTGTCATAATTCTTGAACCCGACTATAAATAAATTACTAACGACAAGGAACCCTTTATGAATGCAAAAAATCTTGAATTAAAAACCTATATTACTGAAGAAAAAATTCAGGCTAAAGTGGCCGAAATCGGCAAAGCTTTAACACAAAAATTTAAAGGTAAAAAAGTGACGGCCGTTTGCGTTTTAAAAGGTTCTTTTATGTTTTACTCAGACCTGATACGCAATATTAATACAGACATCACCTGTGAATTTTTTGGTGTTTCGAGCTACAATGGCGGCACCTCTTCATCAGGCGAAGTCAAAGTTACGTTGGATCTTTCTTCTCCCGTAGAAGGTCAGCACGTTATACTTGTTGAAGACATCGTTGATACGGGCTTAACCATGAATTATCTGAAAAAAGCCATTGAGTCGAGAAACCCAGCTTCTTTGACTACAATTGCATTACTTGAAAAACCTGAAGCTCTCAAAGTTCCGTGCAAGTTAGATCACGTGGGTTTTCAAATTGCTAACGAATTTGTTGTGGGCTACGGTTTAGATTATGATGGTTACTTCAGAAATTTGCCTTACATTGCGCAGGTTCAAAACTTTCAATAAAGGATTTTCTATGAAATTTGTATTTTTAATCATGCTTCTTATTGGCTCACTATCTTTTGCTCAGGCTCCAACGACTGATGAGGCAGTAAATCCTCCTCAATCACCTGATTCAATCGGCGAAACTCAAGGCGCTTATACCAAGCCCACACCAACTCAGAAAAAGAGTGTCGCTGCCGCAGTAAAAAAAGCTAAGAAAAAGAAAGCTGTTAAAACCACCAAGAAAAAAGCCGCAAAAAAGTCTAAAAAAGCTAAAAAAACGACTCACTAGTTAAAATTAGGCAACCTCTGGTTTGTTTTGATCAATGTTGGCCTCTTTTTTACGCATATCGCCAACATCCCATAGGGTCATTTTTTATAAATTTCTTTAGAAATTCTCGACAAAATATATTGTTAGAGGAGAATAAGAAATAGGTTTTCATTCAGCTTTCGAGGGAAATTCATGAAACAATATCACGATCTATTAAGACATGTTCTTGATCAGGGCGCTCAGAAATCTGATCGCACGGGTACCGGCACGTTGAGCGTGTTCGGTTACCAAATGCGCTTCAATCTTGAAGAAGGTTTTCCACTTCTCACAACCAAAAAATTGCATACCCGTTCGATCTTTCACGAATTGCTTTGGTTTTTAAAAGGAGAAACAAATATTCAATATCTAAAAGAAAATAAGGTTTCGATCTGGGATGACTGGGCCGATGAGAAGGGCGAGTTGGGCCCTGTCTACGGAAAACAGTGGCGCTCTTGGGAAACCGCCGACGGCAAAACTGTCGATCAAATTTCAAATGTCATTTCGCAAATAAAAACTAATCCCGATTCGCGACGTCATCTGGTGATTGCATTTAATCCCGGAGAAATTGATAAAATGGCTTTACCCCCTTGCCATGCATTTTTTCAATTCTATGTGGCCAACGGAAAACTTTCTTGCCAGCTCTATCAGCGCAGTGCTGATATTTTTCTTGGTGTTCCTTTTAATATTGCCAGTTATGCATTGCTGACACATATGGTGGCGCAGATCTGTGAGCTCAAAGTCGGAGAGTTTATCCATACACTTGGCGATGCGCATATTTATTCAAATCACATGCAGCAGGTTGAATTACTGCTTTCGCGATCGCCACGTCCTTTGCCGAAATTAACTTTGAATCCTGAAATAAAAAGCATCTTTGATTTTAAATATGAGGATTTCGAGATCACGGGCTATGACCCCTACCCAGTTATTAAAGCCGAGGTTGCAGTTTGATTATTTCGCAGATAGTTGCAGTCAGCGAAAACGAAGTTATCGGCAAAAACAATATGTTGCTTTGGAACATCCCGGAAGACCTCGCGTATTTTAAAAAACGCACCACTGGTAAAATATTAATCATGGGTCGAAAAACTTATGACTCTCTGAAAAAACCACTGCCGAATCGTTTTCATATTGTAATTTCAAAAAGTAATATCGATTCGCCATTTGAGTCCGTAAAAATAGTTAACTCCCTGAATAGCGCCTATACTCTCGCAGAAAAAATGACCTTGCTCGACCAATGGCCTGAAGAAGTCATGATTGTAGGCGGCGGCGAAATATACAAAGAAAGTCTGAAAGATTCTGATTTTCTTTATATCACCCGGATACCAGGCAAATTTGATGGCGACACAGTCTATTCATTAAAGTTACCTTCCGAGTTTCAGATAGCCTACATCCAATTCAGCGAAAAAGTTCCGGGATTACGCTACGAAATTTGGTCAAAAACTCAAAAAGAAGACTAGACCTTTAGCGGGTTTCTTCACTGTGGGCCTCAGTTTTTCGAGATAAGTTACCGAGAAGTATCACTAATATGGATACAAAATTAAGTACTCAAAAAAAGTCCGCAAAACGATTTTATACCCGCGAACCGGCCCGTATAGAAATTATCGGAAAAAAAACCGTATTATTCTGTCGCATGAATAATCTTTCGACCACTGGGGCATTTTTCGAAATACTCAATTCAAACTATACTCCACGCGCCGGCGAGGTCGTCCGAGTGCTGGTTAACCTGAAACAAGTGAATAAGTCTCATGTGATGAGCGGAGAAATTGTCTGGTCTAAAGGACTGGGTCTTGGCGTTCGTTTTATTAAACAAGTCTCTCCCTATTCTAAAATGTCTCGTTAGAATTTAAAATTACTAATCAAAATTTTGGCTACTGTCCGATAGTCCAGTTTGACCTATTTAAATTGGTTCCAGTTTGGGTATCGCGCTAGACTTTTTTTGCAGATACACCTTAACCCAAGGATGGGATATGAAAAAAATCGGCAAGCTTAGCCTAGTTATACTTTGTTTACTCAGTTTTTCTTCAATCAGATATGCGAATTCAAACCAAGCTGAATATTATTGGATGAAGGTTTCAGCAACTGATAAATTTCAAAGGTCCGTTATTGCCAGCACCGGAGCTGCAATTGAAATTGTAAAAGACGATTACGTTATCGCCTACGGAAACGACATTGAACTTTCAAAAATCAAGAAACTGGGTTGGTTACTGGCTTCTTCGAATTTAGCTGAAGAAATGTCGCAAAAAGATTTTCCAACTAAAGATGCCGCTTATCATAATTACGCTGAGTTAACAGAAGCCATCAGCACTCTCGCAAAAAATAATCCCGATATCGTCAGTTTAAGTTCGATTGTTAAAACAATTGAAGGAAAAGATATCTGGGCTTTGCGGATCACTTCCGATCTAAATACGGCCAATACTAAGCCTGCTGTCATATTTATGGGAGGCCATCACGCTCGCGAACATCTTTCCGTGGAGATGCCGCTGATGTTCGCGCAATACCTCGTTGATCAATATCGCGCCGGAAATCAAAAAATTGTCGGACTGATCAATTCTCGTGATATTCATATAATTCCGGTGGTTAACCCAGATGGAATGGAATACGACATTAAAGACGGCACATATAAAATGTGGAGAAAGAACCGCGCGCGCAACGCTAACGGAACGTTCGGCGTCGACCTTAACAGGAATTACGGCTATCAGTGGGGAACTGGCGGCTCTTCAAGTGATCCGAACAGTGAAACATACAAAGGACCTTCGGCGTTTTCTGAAGTGGAATCAACAGCAATAAAAAATTACGTAGAAGCTCATACGAATATTTCGATCCTGCTTACGCTGCACAGTTTTTCAAAATTAATTCTTTACCCATGGGGCCACAAATATAATCCGATTGAAACCGGCGCCGACCAGCAAGTTCACTCGGTTATGGCCCATAAAATGTCAGAGTGGAACGGATATACGCCAGAACAGAGTTCGGAACTTTACATTGCTAGTGGCGACACGACGGATTGGTCTTATGGAGCGCACAAAATAATTTCATTCACTTTCGAATTAGATCCGGCAAATAACGGTTTCGGCGGCGGAGGTTTTTACCCTGGCCCAAGTGTTATTCAGCCCGTGTTTCAGAAAAATATTGAACCATTTCTATACCTAATTGAATACTCTGACAACCCATACCGTGCGCTCAACGTGGGGATCGGACCAATAGGTCCGTAGATCTAACTATAGCTCAATTGCGACGTAAAGTTTCAGGTCCTGCCGGATCATGATTTTCGATCAGAGAATTTCTTGTAGATCCGGCCGCTGCATTTTCATCGAACATTTCGTTTGGCATAAATTTAATAATTTTACGAGCAGCACTCTTAATTTGTGCCGGCGTCGCACTTTTTAAAGTTGTAATTTCTTTTACAAAAATCTTTTTTATTTTTTCGTGGTTTTCATCACTCGGAGGAGCCAAATCATTTAAGGCCTGTTCAAAAGTTTTATGTGAGTAATTATAAAGCCTTAGCAGCTCTGAAATACGCTCGATCGTTGTTTCCCGGTTCTGCTTAGTGAAAAGCCGTGGTCGGATATTTGATCTAACTCTTGAAGCTGAAAAATAATCGTAATTTCCTGTCATCAGTATTGATAGCAACATGGTGCGCTCCATCGCATCCGACGAGAGATAGGTTGAAATTTGGCTTAAGAATTTGTTTGAGTAATAAGTACCAATTTCGTTCACCAATCGTTCATGAATTTTTAAGACAATTCGTGTTCTTGATTTTGCCGCTTCAAGAACCTCCCGACTTCCCGTCGTAATGTTCATTATTGCAAAGGCGATTGCATGCATTGAATCGTGTACCGAAAGATTCACATCACTATTGCCCGAAAATGGAAACTTGCCTTTTGAAAGTAAAGTCAGGTACGGCATGGTATCGACCACACCAACTGCCGCTTCGTAACCCCAGACTCCATCACTATAGCCGAACTTCTTAGCAAGTCTTTTCAGACGAAAGTTGACCGTTTTGACATCGGGGGCCCAGACAACACCCGGCTCGCCATCCACACTGTAAAAGCCGATTTCATTGGCCAATTCTGGATTTACTTTCAATAAAGTAGTGAGCTCAACATGATTATATGCCAGATTAGACTGGCTTTCATTGAGCACAACTAAACGAAGCAAGCCGCCGCCTTCCCGTGCTGGAAGTTTCGCAGTAAGCAAAATTTCAAAAGAACGTCTATTTTGACTTATTATTTCTCTGACTTCTGGTTTACTCAGAGCTTCACTCAGAGACTTGCCAACGAGCACTCCACTCATTGTTTCAACTTTTGCAGATATATCGAGAGACTGAATATAATTCTTTGAGTTCAGTTTAGGAGCCGGACCATCAAAATAGATATCACACTGCCGACCGGCAGCCTCTGCCGGTGCAAAGCCCATCAGCTGCACGAGAATAATTAAGAAAAGACAAAACCCGAGTTTTTTCATAACGACAACTGAAATGCAAGACTGAGCCCGTACCATTTCTATTCTAATGGACTAGGTATCGCAAGAGATCGCATTAAAAGCCCAAATACACTCAGTTTGCGGCCGTTGTATCAAAGTTAGACGATCGGAAAACTCTTAAAGCCCGTTGAATTTGAGATAGAATTGGCTGAAAAATTGAAAGAGGCTTTCACGTGGACGTTACCAGGACAACAACTTTCTTTTTAGTTTTCTGTTTTTTGGGGCTCACTTCTAGTGCCGGAGAACTGGCGAAGTGTCTGACTTCAGCCACCTATGAACAACACCGGCTTGAAAAAGAAAATGCTATTCGTTCTTGTTTTAATTCGTATAAGACCTACATTAATAAAGACACCTGCTATCTTTTTCTTGAAAAAAATGTCACAAAAATTTCGTCTACTAAGCTGAGCGAAGAGATCAATTCAATCTGCTTTTATGAAACCACAGTAGCCAAAGACATGAAATCCTGTCTGATAGAAACAAAAAAATTTAAGACATCCGGAAATCACGATGAGGCGGTTTTCTATTGCTACCAGCAATTTCAGGATGCTATGAACCGCAAAGAATGTTTAAAAGTTGCAAAGCAGATGATCTATCCTGCAAAAAAAGAATACCTCGAACAGCATTGTTTCAGTTTCAATGATTAATATTTAGTTTAGTTTCTGACTAATGAAAAATTCTTATCGGGAATCATTAACGGAACCCCTGCCGGAACAATTTTCTTAGATTGCAGAGCCGCCCAATTCAAATGCGGATTCATCTGTTTAAAACGTGTAAGGCTTCCGTCATACCACTTGAGTACATCACTTTTCTTCTTTTGTCGGGGCAACTTGTATTCTCTGAAACTCAACGAACGCGCCTTAACAAGATCGTCGCCAAATAGAACTGCAGCATTTCTTTCAACCTGTAAAACCGCAAGAAAGCAGGCATAGAAATTCTTCGATGCAAACCCCCAAGAAGAAGTTACTTTCTTTGAAGCGATCAAATCTTCAATACTGACTGATTCACTCTTCTGCATCATTCGCTTCACACCGCTAAGTCCGTGATTATATGCGGTTATCGCCAAAGGCCACGACTTCAAACTTTTATAGTTCTGCTTCATTATATCAGCCGCCAGTTTGGTGGCATAGATCGGATGGTTCCGCTTGTCATAGTTTCTTGTAATGAAGCCTTGAGGTCGCGCCACCGAAGGCATGATCTGCCATAAGCCACTGGCACCCACTTTCGACTGCGCAAAAACATTAAAAGAACTTTCAACAAACGGCAAGCGGGTCAACTCGATCGGTAAATTTTCTTTGCTGAATATTGCTTCCATCTGAGGTAAGTATTTTCCTGATAGAAAAAGAGCTTTTCTCATCCGATCGCGCAGACCCATTTGCAAGCGAACTTTTTTGGGATCAACATCAAATTTTTCTGCCAGGATAAGTTTTTTACTTTTGACTTCAATTTCAATGAGTTTGCGCTTTTCACCGTCTGTGAGACCTTGATCTTCGTAAATATCAGTCAGATCTATTTTACCTAAAACAACGCTTGGGTCGTCGATCAAGTGATAGACCCCTTGAGTGGTGGAGTATTGTGCGTAAATACTAACCCAGAAATTGACTCGTTTACGAAGTTCTCGGGTTATTTTAAATTTTGATTCTTCCGGTAAACTTGAATTCCAGCCGACGACGGCCGAAAAGCTATTTTGGTAGATTAGAGTAATAGTAAAAAAAAGTAGGATTTTTCGAATCACTCATCTATTTTAGACTGGTTATTAACAACTGATCAAAAGCTTCTCGTACAATTGCTTCGTCACGTGGACCATTGTATAGAAATGTGAAGGTTAAAACAGTGCCGTCGCGCTTTCCGGCAAAACCAGCAAGACTTACGACTCCGTCTAGATAACCAGTCTTTGCCCGAACCCATCCTTCAGCTACTGAGTTCTTCATTCTTTTTTTCAAGGTTCCGTCGATTCCAGCAATTGGAAGTCCATTTAAGAAAGTTGGAAATATTGAAAAGTCTCTTTTCACTTCACTTAATACCTTATTTAACGAGGCCGCTGAAAACAGATTTTCGCGAGTTAAGCCCGAAGGATTCAGAAAAATTACTTCTTGTCGACTTAAACCGATCTTAGAAATTTCATCTCGAATTATATCGACCCCCCGTTTTAAAGTGGCGCCTGACTTTTGCTCTTGCGCGGCTAGATCTTTCACTAGCATTTCAGCAACAAAGTTATTCGAAAATTTATTCATATCTGCTAAAATATAACTGAGGTTCTTGCTCTCATAAGTAGCAAGCAATTCCGCGTCGGCCGGAACTTTGCCGTTTTCAATCTGCCCCTCAACTGTAATGCCTCTTTGCTTTAAAAAATAAACTAGATTTTTTCCGGCCCAAATGTCAGGTTCTGCAACATTTTTGTAAATGGCTTTTTCTGTATCGTTCAGACGCACTTCTCCGCTGACAACAATTGTCTTTTTTGCTCCTGAAACCGTTGCAATCAGTTCGTTTTGCTCTTTTTTAGCGACGTTTGAAACGGTCTTTGTGTTATTCACCAATTCAAAAAACTGGCTCTCTGGATCTAGAGTTACAATAGCCTTTTCGCCTTCCTTCTTGGCGGGCTTAACAAAAATATTCACGGAGTTCCAGTTGAAACTCATCGCACCAACCGGCGCATCATAAGCGCGGTCAACCCTGGTGCTCTCGCGGCTTTCATCATAACGGATTCTATCGAACAAACTGTCATCTACAATTACATTGCCTTTGATGTTTTTGATTCCGGAACGATTAAATTCGTTAACTAGAAACCAGAGATTCTCTGAGACAAAAGAAGGGTCGCCGCCACCAGATAAATAGAGATTTTTACCGTCACTGTAAAGTCTGGTATAGAACTTCTGCCCGATCGGAAATTTTTTTAAAATCGCAAAAGTGGTAAAGAGCTTACTGATCGAAGCAGGAATTTTTTTTATTGCGGCATTAAGCGAAAAAAGTTCTTCTGAACCTTCCAAAATCTGCAAGCTCACGTGATCAGGATTAATATTTTGCTTTTTTAAGATATCCAGCAACTCGGAATTCTCAGTGAGCGAGTTTTTCGGTTTGAATTTCGTCATTTTGGCGTCAACTGGACCAAAGTTCATAAGCACTGATAAAAACAAGACTGCGGGTATTGATTTAGATATAAAAGTTTTCATTTTCCTAAGTATAGCGGCAGAATACTTTTATGAAAAGAAAAGATTGGCTATTAATTCTCGCAGTTTTATTCGTTACTATTATAGTTGATCAAATGTCCAAACGCTGGGCGACCGGACTGACCCGTGAAAATACATATGGAATTCTGAAACTGATTCTGGTTCACAACCAAGGCGCCATGCTCGGATTATTCTCGGAATTGCCGGCCGTTCTGCGAATTGTGACGCTTTCAACCAGTGGAATTTTTATTCTCTGTCTCTTTGCTCTGGTTCAGTACTTAATTCCGAAAAAGCTCCTCAATC
>JAYVIY010000026.1:0-2137 GCA_043769795.1 Pseudobdellovibrio sp.
CTAATTGTCCGGCAAGTTGAAGTCAAAAGTATCCTGAGCCACGTTTTTTAACTTCTTTGTTAATTTTTTTCTGAAGACTTTCTTGTATCTCATAAGCCAATTCATTACAGAGTTCTGAATCTTTTGTTTTCTCAGCTGAGAAAGTAAGGTGCACAGGTTTTTCGAAAATGATTTTCCACTTTGCCGGCAGCGGAATGACATTCAGAGGCAGAGGTAAAACCAGGCCTCTTAGAAATTTTGTAAACTTTAACTGCTGCAGATTTATATGGGTTTCTTCGGCTCCAAGAATAATGGTCGGAACGATCTGGGCATTGGTTTCGATAGCCATTCGAATAAAACCGCGTTTAAACTCCTGCAACTGGTAACGTTTTGATGAAGGTTTGAAGTTTCCCTGTTCGCCTTCAGGAAAGAGAACGACCATATTATTTCTCTTCAGCAGAGAAATTCCATTATCATAGGTGGCTTCGATAAAGCCCAACTTGTGGGCGGGTAGGGCGGTTTTCTCGGTTAAAAACCAGAGGTGGTGGGTCATGACCCTCGGTATTCGTTTTGTATTCTGCTGCAAGATATAAGAAAGAATCATGGCATCAAATCCGGAATAGCCCGAATGATTGGGTGCGATGATAACCGGGCCCCGTGTAGGAATATTTTCTAGCCCGACGATCTCGATACGAAAATATTTTTTTAATATTTCCATGAACAATTTCGGAAAAACTTTATATAAAAGGGTGTCGGCGCTGAGCTCTTTCAGATTAAAAACTTTTTCGTTGGGTTTTTTAAAAAAATTGATCATGATATTGTTTTACAGCCTAGCATAAAAAATGAAAAGAAAGAAATCGACCCATGGAAAAACCAGCAATAAAAGCAAGTAACCCCAAGTACATAATGGCAATTGATCAGGGCACAACCGGCTCGACTGTAATTCTTTTAGACCAGGCCGGAAGTCTCGTTGCTAAAGCGACGCAAAATTACAATCAGATTTATCCTCAGCCGGGATGGGTCGAGCATAATCCACAGGAAATCTGGAACTCAGTTGAAACGGCTGCGGTTAACTGCCTAAAGACTGCGAAAATTAATTCTAATGAAATCATGACAATCGGAATTACCAACCAACGTGAAACGGTTGTTGCATTCAGAAAATCAACCGGTGAGATTTTGCACAATGCAATTGTATGGCAATGCCGACGAACAGCCAGCATGTGCAATCAATTGAAGAAAAAATGGTCAAAAAAGATCAGTTCCAAAACAGGATTGGTGCTTGACCCTTACTTTTCCGCAACAAAAATGCGTTGGTTGATTGAAAATGTAGACAAAGTAAAAAAAGCTTTAAAAGAGAATGATCTGGCTTTCGGTAATATCGATACGTTTCTAATGTGGAAATTATCCGGTCAAAAAATATTTGCCACTGACGTTAGCAACGCCTCACGAACAATGCTGATGAATTTAAAAACCTGTGAGTGGGATGCCGAATTACTGAAATTGTTTAAAGTTCCGTTGCATTGTCTGCCGGAAATAAAATCATCTTCGGGTTTTTTCGGGCGAACAAGTGCTCAGAGTTTTGCTGCAGAAAATACGTCAATCACCGGTGTCGCCGGCGATCAACAGGCCGCTTTATTTGGACAGACCTGTTTTTCAGCGGGCGAAAGTAAATGCACTTTCGGAACCGGTAGTTTTATTTTAATGAACACAGGTTCAAAAATTCTGAAATCGAAAGCGGGTTGCTTAACAACGGTGGCTTGGCGGCTGGGGTCAAGTCCTCCGCAATATGCGCTTGAGGGTGGAGCTTTCATTTGTGGAGCGGCCGTCGGTTGGCTGCGAGATGGGCTCGGGATAATTAAAAAAAGTTCTGAAGTTGAAGATTTAGCAGCGCAGGTTTCGGGAACTGATGGAGTCGAGTTCGTACCGGCGCTTACCGGTTTGGGTGCTCCTCACTGGAATGCCATGGCAAGGGGTGAGATCACCGGACTTACGCGCGGAACCACAAAAGCTCATATTGCACGGGCAACACTTGAAGCCATTGCCTTGCAGAATGCGGATATTCTTTTGGCTATGCAAAAAGATCTGAAAAAGAAAATGAAAAGATTGCGGGTTGATGGCGGCGCTGCTGAAAATAATTTATTAATGCAACTTCAGAGCG
>JAYVIY010000027.1:0-5848 GCA_043769795.1 Pseudobdellovibrio sp.
GCAAGGCCCGCCGCAATTCCGACCCTGACTTCGAGCTCTGAATTCCAGTGTTTTAGATAGAATTCTTTATCGTTTTTGATGGCATTGACAGCCTCTAGAGCCGCCATACAGGTTCGCTCAATGTAGTCGTCACGACGAATTGGCATATTTGAAAAGGCAAGAATTCCGTCGCCATGAAATTTATCAATCGTGAGATCAAACTTTAAAAATGTTGTTAAGCAGGTATCAAGAAATCGGGCCAGGCACTGTTCAACTTCATTTTCATGCAGTTTCGTAACTTTGTCAGTCGACTTAACGATATCAATAAAAACGGCGCAGATTTTTGTTCTATGCACTCCGTCGTCTATCGAGATTTGACCTTCTCGAATTGCTTTCACGACCTGAGGTGAAAACTGAGTTGAAAGTTGGTGAAGTTTTGTGGCTTCGATTGTTTTCTTTTTAATGATTTGCTCTCTTGAATGAAGCTCTTCAGCTAGTTTATTCTGAGAGTCGAGATCTTTAAGCCGAAGTTTACCATTAAAGTGTCTAATGAGGGTACAGATGACAATAGATCCGGTAATGAAAAATGCATTCAGAACAACGGGAAAACTGTTTTCAATCGAACTGAATTTATATGCTATAATGGCAATATAAGGACCGTATATACCAACCAATGTAAGAGTTAGAAATTTTCTATTTAACGGAATGAAAGATAAACCGGTGGCGACCAGATTTAATCCGGCATAGTAGGCGGTTGAGGTGTCTCCTATATATCCTATCATAATGTTTATAATTGTAGACGTTGCTATTGAATAGGCAGAGGCCAAAGCCTGCGCCTGCCCATAATTGGTGATGACTTTTACCAGTCTCATAGTTAAAAAACAAATGGGAATTATTAGCAGACGCAAAGCTAAAAACTGCCATTTCATTTCAGGAAAAAATAGAATATCTGCAAACCAAAAAGCCAAAAATAATGGTATCGCCATTAAATTAGAAACAACCTTTAGTGCTGAACGTATTTCTTCAACAAGGACTGTTTCTTTAATAAATCGATAGTCGTTAAATTGGTTTTCTTCCATTACTTTTCTATAACGGCAAACAAGTTTACGCCCAATTGTTCTTGGTCAATTGTGGTTTTACCGAGACTACCGAAAAGCCGTAACAAGTCTTCGGGTGATCTGTAAATCAGTATCCAATCAAGAATATATTCCATAAACGGAACACAGGGATTGGTTTTACTGAAATTGCCGATGATGGCCTGACCTCCGGGCTTCAGACCGGACATCATTTTTTGCGCTGCCATTTGGGCCACCGGATCAGTAAAGTAGTCGAATAGGCCGGCAGAATAGATTAAGTCAAAGTCGTTGTCGGGAAGCCCCTGCGCAATAATATTCTTAATTGCAAGGTTGCTAAAGGAAAACTTAAACCCGGAGTTTCTCTGTCGTTCCAGACTCAGTAGTTGCTTTTGGGCGTGCTTCAAAGACTCTTCATCCTGATCGATACAGGTAAATTCAATTTTTCTGCCGTATAATTCTTGATTATTTTTTAAGAAGAGCTGCTGTTCCATAGCTGGACCGCTTGCAATGGACATAATCTTTATTTTTTCAGAATGCGGTTTTGATTGCACCAATTGTTTGATTTTTTTATGCAGGTACTCGCCACGGTTTTTTACGGCATTTCCGGCCGGTTCATCTATAAAGTATTTGTGCATGCATTGGTCGAACAAAGTTTTTCCGATGAGTTCGTTTCGATAGAGATGATTCATCATTTCGAAGTCACCGGCGTAACCTCTCGGTTTATAAAACGCCCGACTTGCAAAAGGAGCACCGTAAACGAAAGGTGTTAGTTGTTGTCTGATAAAGCTAGTGCAAAGCTGAGTATCTTCTTTACTTAAATCTTTCAGCAAGAGGGGCATGTTCTTATAAACTGAGGGTAAGAATTGTCCTAGATACTCTGCAATGGTTTCAGAGATGGTGAGTCTAAACTCTTCATTTGCCTTTACGTCATCAGCGGGAGCTTTTTTTTCGATCTCGTCGATCTGACTTTTTAGAAATGTAAACCACTCCTTTAAATCATAAATAGCAGCCTTAAATGAAGATGGAATTTTTGCCGAGGTTTGAATATTGCGATTTTGATTCTGCACAATTTGGCTGGCCTCGTTAATTGCCAGACAGCGTTCGATATTGATCGGTTCATTAACAGTTTCAAAACCTGCTTGCAGAGAGTGGTCGCCGGTTTCTTCAAGCCTTACCACTCTAAGGGTTAAATTTTGAGTTTCGAAATTTCCATAAATTAATTTAAAAGAAATAGAGGAATTTGATTTAAAAAATTCTTCAAATTTATTTCTATGTTCTTTAGCGATTATTGAAGCACACCCGAATGAGCTCAGGTTAATAACTTCGAGAGTGAAAGTTTCATTAATGATGAAACAGACTCCGGGCTCAGTGGGCCACCTATCCTGGCGTATAATTTTTTTTCTCTTTATAGATACATCAGTAACTATATTAAAAGTCTCTTGCTGTAACTTCATGCTGTCTTGACTCATGTTGGCCTCATTTCACATCTCTAGATCGGTGTTTGTTTCATAAACAAACAGTAGACTTAGGTTGAGCAGAGGTCGGGGCTAGGTCTAATTTGCACGAGTATTTTTCTTGGTTACTTAGATTTATCCAGACTTTTATTGAATTTTTTGCGATTGGCATCAAGAGGTTTCACTTTTGTTGATTTGTGACGAACTTCGCGGCGGCCGTGGGTTTCTTCCGGTAGATCCTGCATGAAAACTCTTTGCGTGGCGGCCTCGTTTAAAAATACCATCTGACCGCGATCGAGTGTTCCGATTCTTAATTTCCCGATAGCGACGCGGTGAAGTTTGAGAACGTCGAAACCGATTTTTTTAAACATCTCACGGACCTGGTGGTTTTTACCTTCGGTGATGATGATTTTATACCAATCATTTTTTTCAGAGGTTTTTTTAGAAGTGGTTTTGGTCATTTTCAGTTTTTCAACGTGTTTGGCTTTCACACGACCACCGGGGATCGACACTCCGGTTAAGAGTTTCTTGATCTGATATTCCTGTGGCTGGCCTTCGAGCTTAACATGATAGGTTTTTGTGACTTCAGTTTTTGGGTGCATTACTTTTTGCGCGAATTCACCGTCATTCGTCAAAAGCAACAGGCCTTCGCTTTCCCAGTCTAGGCGACCTATCGGGAACACTCGCGCCGGAAGCTCATCCATAAAATCAGCTACGGTAGGTCTTTCCAACGGATCACTCATCGAAGTGATAACATTTTTAGGTTTATTGAACATGATATAAATATTTTCAGCTTTTGACTTAATCGGTTTTCCATCAACAAAGATTTTGTCTTTGTTCGGATTTACTTTAATTCCTAATTCGTAAACCTTCTTACCGTTCACCACAACTAGGCCATCGGCAATCATTTTGTCTGCGCCACGTCTTGAAGCCAATCCGCGTTCAGCTAGAAGTTTATTCAGACGTACTGAATCTTGGGTCTTTAAATTTGATTTCGGCATTTGAGATGGTTTAAACGTGCTCACTTGAGAGCCTCCTGCATTTTTGACCCCAGCTCTTTCATTTCCAGAAATTGCGTAAAAGTCAGTTCTTTAAGTAGAATGCCATTTCTATTGATAAAAAGTACCGTTGGCAAGCCTTTCACCTGATATTTTCGCAGAACCTGTGAAATTTTCTCGTTATCCTCGGTGGCGTCGAACCTTAAAAGTCGAAACCTTTGAGAGAGAGCTTTAAACTCAGGGGTAGAAAAAGTTTTCTCCTCGAGCTCATGGCATGCGGCACACCACTCAGCGAAGAAATCAATCATCACTGGTTGACCCATTTTTTCAGCTTCAATGAGAGCCTCCTCGGAATAGACGGCCCATTCAGGAGAAGCTTCAGCGATGCGTTTTGTAGTCAAATGAAAGGCATTTTCGAGCGTCTGTGGCTTAAAAATGCTCAACATGAGAATTGAGGTAGAAAACGTAAACAGAATGAGTAGGGTGCCCTGTAATAGAATGTTCTTACGCAATCTGAAAGCCCCCTTCCATATAGAGAGAGCCACAAAGCTTGCGGCAATCAGAGCCGTCCACCAGCGATCATTAAATATAAATTGAGTGTAGTAAAGAGCGGCGCCCCACATGCCGGCGCCTAAAATAAATTTGATGAATTCCATCCAGCGTCCTGATTTTGGAAGCAACTTTAGAGTTGAACTAAAAAGCCCGATGACGATAAAAATTAATCCTAGGCCCATCGCAAATGTAAACAGCAGGCTGAAGCCGAGTAAGACATCTTTGGTCGTAGAAACATAGCTTAATATAGAAACCAGCACGGGCCCCACGCAAGGGCTGGCCACCAAGCCTGCGACCATACCCATAAACAGGGCGCCACTGAGGCCTCGACTCTTGCCACTACCGAGACGGTTACGGATAAAGGCGGGTGCCTGCATTTCGAATGCACCCCACATACTGAGCGACATCGCGAAGAACAACATCACAAGTGCCGACAAAATGTATTTATTACTGAGGGCCGAACCGAAAAGGCTTCCGGTCAACGCAGCAACAACACCCATCGATGAGTATGTAATCGCAATTCCTAAAACATAGGCCAGCGCGCGTGAGAAATTATGCAGCCGGCTTTTGTGATCAGCATGATACCCGAGAATAGAAATTGTGATCGGAAGCATCGGAAAAATACAAGGGGTAAAACTTGTAAGAACTCCGGCGATAAAGACCGAAAGAAATGAGAAAAACAAACTGGTCTGCATCGCTCTTTCAAAGGATTTCAATAGTGAAAAACTTTCTTTTACCGGAGCCAACAAGGCTTCGTTAGGTGTGCTGAATTTTGAAGTTGAAACGCTGATACTGACATTTTTCGGTAGAAAGCAAACACTTTCACTACAGATCTGGTGACGGAGATCGAAGGTAACTTTTTGCAGTGGATCAGAAATTATTTCAGGAGCTTCTATTAAAAGAGTTAGGCGACCTTTTTCGAAAAGCCCTTTGCGTTTTTTTTTGCTGAATTTGTCGTAAAACTCAACATTGGGTATGGCTTTGATTTCGCCGACTTTGAATCCATCGGGTTTAATATTGAGTATCCTGAATTGGTCGGTATAAGCATGAAACTTCTTTGGAAGGATAACTTCAAGCGTGAGAGTCTGGGTTAAATTGGGCTGCCAGTCTTTAACTAGGCTAACTGAAGTAACAACCAGATCTTCGGCAAGCACCAAAGTCGACACAAACAGGATGAAGAAAACACAATAGAGTCGAGAGTGGTAAAACATAACCTATTATACGGCGACTTTGGGCTCAGATCAAACTCGACTTTTTTCCAGATTATACAGGGTCTAGTTAACTCGCGTCTCAATTTAGCCGATCAGAAATATGTAAAAGAGGTCACAAATGGGATTTGTAGGAATTATAATCGTTATTGTCATGGTGTTCGGTGGTTACTTGTTAGCCGGCGGCCACATGTCAATTTTCTTAAAAGCGGCCCCCCTCGAGTTGATGATCATTGGCGGAGCAGCCCTCGGCGGTTACATCATCGGAAATCCGATGAAGGTCATTAAAGCCGGTTTTAAACTTTCGTTGAAAGCAATGACGGCAAAAGGCCCTCAGAAAAAAGATTATCTCGATTTACTGCAAATGATGTTTCAGCTTTTTCAGACCTTTAGAAAAGAGGGTCCGCAAGGAGTGGAAAAACACATTGAAAATCCGGAACAAAGTGACATTTTCAAAGCTTATCCTTCAGTCATGAAAAATCATCATGCTATTGCGTTTATCTGCGACACGATGAAAATGACTTTATCCACAGATTTATCACCATATGATGTTGATGATTTGATGGACGGTGACATCAGAG
>JAYVIY010000028.1:0-5832 GCA_043769795.1 Pseudobdellovibrio sp.
GGGCAGCCGAAAGTCCAGCAGGGCGAAGATGAAATTCGCGGACACGAAATCGTCTTTATTGATGGCGGAAAAAAAGTTAAGATAAATAAAGTTTCTAAAGAAGGTAAAAATACAAAATGACACCGACGTTTAGTAAATTAAAAATTGTGAAAATTTCAAAACAGTTCGGCAGTCGCAAAGTTGTTCAGCAGGTTTCCTTTGAAGTTGAGTCCGGTCAGGTTGTGGGTTTACTCGGGCCCAATGGCGCAGGTAAAACCACTTCGTTTTATATGGTGGTGGGGCTCGTAAAAGCTGACGAAGGCGAGATCTGGCTGAATGACCTCAACATCACCGCCTATGCGATGTTTATGCGTGCACGAGCCGGTCTCAGTTATCTGGCGCAAGAGCCGAGTATATTCAGAAAACTAACTGTGGAGGAAAATATCCTCGTTGCCCTCGAAGCACACGACTACAGCGCAGCGGATCGGCGCGAGCGTCTTGAGTTGCTTTTACAGGATTTCAGAATCAATCATTTGCGCGAATCGCTCGGCTATGCTTTATCAGGCGGAGAACGACGACGTGTCGAAATTGCTCGGGCATTAGCGGGCTCACCGAAGTTTTTATTGCTGGACGAGCCCTTTGCAGGTATTGATCCAATTGCCGTGATCGACATTCAGAATATTATAAGAGACCTTAAGGCCAAAGGTATAGGAGTTCTAATAACGGACCACAACGTTCGTGAGACTTTGGGCATTTGCGACTATGCTTATATATTGAAGGATGGGCAAATCCAAGTTGCTGGAACTTCTATTGAAATTGCCAACTCGGAATTAGCGAAGAAGTTCTATTTGGGCGAAAATTTTCGGTTATGAAATAGATTTTTTTAAGAGGTACTAATGGCACTCAGACAGACGATGAATTTAAGTCAGAATTTAGTCATTACGCCGCAATTGCAGCAGGCGATCAAGCTGTTGCAGATGTCACGTCTTGAATTAGAGTCGCAAGTACGTAACGAACTTGAAGAGAATCCGATTCTTGAAGAAGCTGAAGTATTAAAAGAAGAAGACTTTCAGAGAACAAAAGAGGCCCTGGCAGAAACCGGTGGCGATTCAAATGAAGCTAAGGTAGAAACCAGCTCCAGCGAAAGTGTTCAAGATCCACAGAAACAAGATGAGTTCGAATGGGAATCCTATCTAGAGACTCAGCATAAAGCACCGCGCGAGGCCTCTCACGGTAACGAAGAAATAATGAACTATGAAAACATTATTTCTTCAACACTAACCTTACATGATCATTTATACTGGCAGGTAAAAATGACCGGCTTTGCCGACCATGAAGAAAAAGCGGCCGACGCGATCATCGCGCATATAGATGACGACGGTTATTTAAAGGTTCCTCTCACGCAGATTTCCGAAGAAGAAAACCTTGCATTAGACGATCTGGAAGACGCCTTAAGCCTCATTCACGAATTTGATCCACCCGGTGTGGGTGCCCGAGATTTAAAAGAATGTCTGCTGATTCAGGCGAAAATTCTTGAAGAAGACACAAACGATATGGTCTTGTTGCTCAATTCCCATTTAAAGGATCTTGAAAAGAAAAACTATGAAGCGATCGTTAAAGGCCTTAATCGCCCAATGGAAGAAGTCATAGAAATCTGTAAAATTATTTATGCGATGGAGCCCAAACCCGGACGAAGTTACTCCGGAAATGATATTCAATATGTTACTCCGGATGTTTACGTTTATAAAGTGGGAGACGATTACGTCGTGTCGCTCAATGAAGACGGTTTGCCGAAACTCAAGATTTCGAATTATTATAAAAACATGCTTAAGGGCGGAGCTAATCCCACTGGCGATCAGAAAGCCACCGAGTATATTCAGGAAAAATTAAAATCAGCGGTTTGGCTGATTAAATCTATTCATCAGCGCCAACGTACAATTTTCAAAGTTACCGACAGTATCGTTAAACACCAAAGAGATTTTTTTGAGCGCGGAGCGGGGTTTCTGAAACCTATGGTTTTGCGTGATATCGCCAACGATATCGGTATGCATGAGTCCACTGTGAGTCGTGTTACGACCGCAAAATATGTGCACACCCCACAGGGGATTTACGAACTTAAATATTTCTTTAACTCGGGAATCAGTTCTTCCCAGGGCGGCGAAGATCTAGCCTCTGAATCGGTTAAATTAAAATTAAAGGAACTGGTTTCAAAAGAAGATCCGAAAAAGCCTTTATCAGACCAGAAGCTGGTTGATTTATTAAAAAAAGAAGGTATTGATATAGCCAGACGAACAGTGGCCAAGTACCGAGATGTCTTGAGAATTTTGCCTTCAAGTCAGCGTAAAAAATATTTTTAGTCCTGTTCTCAGAAAGCTCCGTTATGAACTATAAATCACTCGTCTATGATGTTCCTGACTTTCCGATCAAGGGCGTCCTTTTCCGAGACGTGTCTCCGCTGCTTCAGAACGCTGAAGCTTTTTCGTCTGTGGCTAATGATTTTTCTAAGATGATAGACATTCATAATGTGGATCACTTTGTCGGAATAGAATCCCGTGGATTTATTTTTGCGGCCCAGATGGCAAGCCGTTTTAACAAAGGCTTTGTGCCATTACGTAAGGCCGGTAAATTGCCTCCTCCCGTTGTTAGACAATCTTATAAGCTCGAGTACGGTGAAGCTACTCTTGAAATGGCGCCCACAAAACAAGCGGCCAAAGTTGTAATTTGTGACGACGTGCTGGCAACCGGTGGCACCCTCAAAGCGTCGTTAGAACTTTGCCGACAGGCTGGTTACCACGTAGAAGATATACTGGTTTTAATTAATCTCACTTTTCTGAACGAAATGAAGTTCAAAGATCAAACCATAAAATCCTTGATTCAATATTAGCTCTGAAACGGGATTTGTTTAATTTAAACTGTCTAAAAGATATCCGTATCAAATTGGGTTATTTAAAAGCGCCCAAATCATCAAAAATTTAATTAACAGAACTCATCTTTAGTCTAGGTGCTGCCGATACATTACCTACAGCAACTCAATCAAGAGTTCTAAGACTTTAAGGCCTTGTAACAGAGCCTAAGGAGCTATTAATGAAATCGAATTTCACTTTCAAGCATCTAGATTACTCAGAGTCACTCGTTGACTACACGAATAGCAAGCTAGATGAAATCGGACAATTCCTGTTGAAAGATGGACGCAGCAACGTTTTTTACTCAAAAAGTCAGCATGAATTTGTTGTGGAAGTGTCAATCAACACCAAACAAAAATTCTTTAAAGCTTCTGCGACGGCGCCGGATGTCTATGTGGCGGTCGATTTACTTGTAGATAAGCTTGAAAAACAGTTTCTGAAGGTTAAGGAAATTTATGTCGGACATAAAAAGCCACAGCTTTCTAAAGAAGGCAAACTACGCGATTACAACGGCCAGTTTGAGTTTCAGCCTAAATGGAAAAGAACCGGATAGACCGATTCTCTTCTCGTAAAATAAATCCAACAAAAATTGAGATTAATTAAGGGATTACGTTTTCGTCGGTTTGGCCCACGATTCCGGGGCCTTGCCGGTGATAGTTTGCATACTTTCTGTTTCCGCTTATTTTTAGTTTCTCGATTGAAGTATTAATAAAATCTGCAAGTTCTTTTACAAAAGTCGCTTCATTGTAACCGGTTGTATTTCGTCCGAATTTAGTTTTGACCGGTCTCCATCCACCTGAATACGATAGCTCAGAAAGACTGTTTAACTGAGTGTAGCTACCCACATCGATATCCATTTGATCAAGTTCTTTTTCAGTGGCACTTCCGAGAAATAGCATTGCTTCTTCAGGTGACATATTCTTACTTCTGAAATGCCGCGCTATCGCACTTTCATAACCTGTCCTAAAAGTATCTATAGACTCCCACAGAGTTGATGTCATGGCATATCGTCGATCGTTTATCGAGCGGGCCGTATGCATATTAACTGCAAAATAGTAAGGGTGACCGTAAGAGTAATGCAGGTGATACATGTCGTGGTTTCGTAGACCGATGGCCCATGAATTGTTTGCGTATAAACCGCGAATTTCAACCCAGCTCAGAAATCCTCCGTCTTGAGGAAGATCGGCATAACCCGTGGTGCCGTCCACGTAAGACTCAACGAGATCGTGAACCTTAGTTACATGCAATGTACTTTTCTTCTTGAAAATGGGCAGGTCGCCGGCTTTGAATTCTGAAATTTTCATAGATTCAAGTCTTAGTACAGACTCTGCAATCAGGTAGGTAACCATTTTAGTCTGAGCTTCATTTAAATCAGTACTGGCCGCTTTCAAAATTTCACGACCGATTTCAGCCATTTTATTCGAACGTTCTATCGAAGGGGTGCGCGAGTTTCCCTTGATCAACTCGGCGGCACCTTCAATCACTTCGTTTATTTTAGTGGCGCTCAATTCCCAGTCATACTTTTCAAATACTTTTTTAAGTTTCTTAATTGTTGTGGCTTTAAGTTTTATTTTCTCAAGACCATCAAGTTTACTGACATGAAAGCCACTGGTTCTCGATGTAGAACCTTCTTCTATTAGTGTGCGGATGTTGCAGCGACTGGCCGCTTCCGCATGGTTGAAACTCAGGCTTCCTACGATTAACAACTGACTGGCAATAGCCGTCGAAAAAACAAATCTACCAAAAACGTCCAACATACTTCCCTCGATTTTAAATTTCTGTAACCAGCTGAAGCACAGTTCATTCCATGGTTAAAAGCTTTTATTTTGATTTGGGCTGTAAAAAAAATAGACAAGTGAGCGCAATAGTTGTCACTTCAGGCTTTAATGCGAATCTTGTCGGGCTTCAGATCCCTACAATTTTGGTATATTCCATGCAGTCATTAAGATTATGAGTTTTTTAAAAACACTTACGCTCTTTACTTTTGTAACTTCGATTTCTGCGGTTGTAACAGCTGTTCCTCTTTGCCGTAATCTATTTGATCCAAACAACAATCAGGCTTTTCTTACCGAGCAAAATGTTGCTGATTTAGTAGAGAAATCAAAATCTTATCAGGACAAGCGAAATAAAGAATGGGCTGAACGAAACAAATGTCTATGCTGCCATACAACACTGCCTTATATGTTAGGGCGGGGTTTAGATGTGAACTCGAAAGCAAATTTCGAAAAATTTAAGGATGTGGCTGCAATAAAAGTTGAAAATCCCGCTGAACTTCCTTGGTACCATGCCGACATGAAGGGGCGTGATTCAAAACCCACTGAAGCTGTACTCAATGCACTCACCCTGGTTATGTACGATATCCAAAGTGGAGTTCCGCTGACTGCCACAACTTTAAAAGCAATGGATAGCATTTTCGCCAAAGTTGAATCAAATGGTCGACTTCACTGGCTTGATTTCGAGCTTCAGCCTTTTGAATCAAAAAAAGGTGAGCTCTGGGGGAACTCGATGGCCTTACTGGCTATAGAAATTGCCAAAAAAAATTCGGACTATCAGCCGCCGACGGCCAAGTACAATAAACTAAAAGCATATATACTCAACAAAAGCGACCTACTTCAGATCAATGAAATGTCAGTGCTTCTCTGGGCAAATTCTCAAAGTGGTCATGGGCAATTTCTTACTGCGGCGACTGAAAGTAAATTTATTAACAAAATTATTGAGTCTCAGAACGAAAATGGAAGCTTTAACCAAGATGTGGTTTTAGGTTTCGGAAAAAGGGAAGATAACATTTACGCCACCGCTATTTCATTGATCGGTTTGATAAAAGCCGGTTATGGAAACCATCCGACTGCGCACAGGGCAGCAAAAGGGCTAGCAAGCGCCCAATCCACCGGAAACCTCCTACAAATGGGAGATGGCACGACTTTATGGCCCAGCATTTCAATGAACCGAA
>JAYVIY010000029.1:0-14536 GCA_043769795.1 Pseudobdellovibrio sp.
CCCTTATCTCGAACAGGAGCTTCAAAAAGAGTATATTAAGAACTTAGAAAAATATCTTGTTGCTGAATACAAAAAAAATAAAAATATTTACCCGGCCGCAGAAAATCTTTTTTCGGCCCTTGATCTGGTCGACATCAAAAATCTAAAAGTCGTTATACTCGGCCAAGACCCTTACCATGGCGAAGGCCAGGCCCATGGACTTAGCTTTTCTGTTAACGACGGAATTAAGCATCCGCCGTCCCTTAGAAATATTTTTACCGAACTGAAATCAGACTTAAACATTTCTATACCCGAATCAGGAAATTTAACCCGCTGGGCACAGCAAGGAGTGCTTTTGCTGAATACGGTTTTAACCGTAGAAGCAGAAAAACCGGGTTCGCACCAGAATCGTGGGTGGGAAACTTTCACCGACGAAATCATAAAAACTATTAATAAAAACTGCGACCACGTGGTCTTCATTCTTTGGGGATCAAATGCTCAGAAAAAGTCAGTGCTGATAGATACAACCAAACACCTGATACTGAAAAGCGCACATCCTTCGCCGCTTTCTTCTTATCGCGGTTTTTTTGGTTCAAAACCTTTTTCTAAGGCCAATAACTGGCTTAAAAAAATGAAAAAAACACCGATTAGCTGGTAACTAGACTACTCAGCGGCACTATCATTAGCTATTATTTTATTTATGAAATTACTTTTTATTTGCCTGAGTCTTTTATTCGTAAATAGCGCCAATGCCGACATGTTCAGAAGCACACTTTTTACATTGAATACAATATATCTCGATCGTGACTATACGGATAGCGGCGTTAAAACCAAGTCGAAAGAAACTGATACCGATCTAAGATTGATGCGAATTGAAAAAAACTGGGCTTACGGTGGCCTCTATTCGCTGTCTTCAAGCGATGCATCTATTTCGAGCCGCGCGAGCCTTGGTTTATCAGTTGGCTATTATTCCGAAAGAGATTTCTATCTAAACTTTCATTATCTTTTATCGAGCAGATATTCCTTTGGCGGCAGCGAGTACACAAAAGGCGGCGGTTACGAATTCGATGTTGGGTTTCTTTCAAAAGTGACTTCGAGTTTTTACGTAGGGATCATGATGGCAATTAAAAACTTTTCCTATTCTGAAGTGAATGTGGGTGGAGTAACCTCAAGTGTTTCAGCAGTGCATAGAGAAGTTATTCCGATGTTTTCTTTTGCGATTAATTTGATGTAGATTTTTACAGAACTTTGACGCGCTAGCAGGCTTCAATGAATTACTATTATATAGCTCGTATCAATTATAAAATAGTAAATATGGTTATCTTAGCATGACTCAGGAATTGGTTCGGAATTATCTTCTGCTAAAGAAGCTTAAGCTCTTTTTCCTTAACCTCAAGATTCTCCATATTCAAAAGCAAGTCTTCCTCAATCGAAGAAATTTCCCCAACAAGCGCCGCCGTAGCAATTGCAATTTCCTGTGCCTGCAGCCCCTGAGATTCAATAAGTAGTTTATTATTGTCTTCAATTTTCAGGCTGAGTTGACCCAGTTGTTCTTCAGCTTTAGAAATTTTTCGCTGCAATTCTTTGATTTCGCTAGAAATTTTCTTCTGAGCATCTTTAAAGTTAAACCGTGCTTCTTTGGTTTCGACAGGCACGGCTTCAGCTTTTCTGATTTCGGCATTGGCCGCAAATCTTTCTTTCAACGCACCCTTTTCAAGACTCCATAAGTAGTCTTCATACGTGCCCGGATAAATTTCAACAAATCCATCGCGAATTTCAATAATTTTATTAGCTACTTTGTTAATGAAGCTGCGGTCATGACTGACGACAATGAGGGTGCCACTGAAGTGTGTAAGCGCCTCAGCCAGAGCCTGAACCGTATCAAAATCAAGATGATTCGTAGGTTCGTCCATGAGTAGGAGAGGTTTCTTCTGTAGTAAAATCTGCCCAAGAGCAACGCGGGTTTTCTCACCACCCGAAAGAACTTTTATTTTTTTGTAGATATCATCGCCAGAAAAAAGCAGCGAGCCCGCGATACCAAGAATTTCTTGCGCGGTCGTGTCTTGATAAGCTTTTCTTTGCAGCGCATCGAGTACAGTGTCGTTAGCGAGGAGGTCTTCGGTTAGATGTTGAGCAAAATAAGATAGCTCAACATTGTAACCCATTTTCTTTTCGCCCGAGATCAGCGGAATGCGCCCGGCAAGTGATTTAAGTAGCGTAGATTTACCCGCACCGTTGTAGCCAACAACGCCGAAGTGGTGGCCTCGTTCAAAAAGAAGATTTACATTGTTTAGGATAACTTTGTCGTCATAGCCCAAGTTAGAATGAATTAGCGAAAGCACCTCTTTACCGGTTTTAATCGGCTCGGGTAAATTGATGCGGCTTCGAACCGGCAAAGGTTTGATTTCAATCGTTTGCATTTTTTCAATTTGCTTCATCCGGCTTTGCGCCTGCTTGGCCTTAGTGGCCTTGGCTCTGAAGCGATCGACGAAGTCTTGCATGTGCTTGCGTTTGGTTTCGAGGTTGGCCGCTTTTTGAAGTTGCAGGCGCTTGAGTTCTTCTTTTTGCTCGAAGTAGTCGTCGATGTGCCCCGGAAATTTAATGATGTCGCCGGCTTCGACTTCAAGCGTGTATTCAGTCGTTCGGCGCAAAAACTCGCGGTCGTGCGAAATGAGTAAAAATGCCCCTTTGTAATCTTGCAAAAATTTTTCAAGCGCCAAAATGCTTTCGAGATCAAGAAAGTTAGTGGGCTCATCAAGTAGCATCAGGTCAGGTTCAAGGCCGATCAGGTAAACCAATTTCATGCGCATGCGATAGCCGCCACTGAGCTCGGTGAGCGGGCGTTGAAAGTGCTGCTCGGTGAGGCCAATGGTTTTGCCGATTTGTTTTAAATCCCAAATCGGTTTGATGCACTTTTCAGCAAGATAGTCTTCAGCGATCTGGGTGAGTGTCCAATCTGATTCCTGTTCGAGATAGCCGATGCGGAGCTGGTTGGCCTTGGTGATTTCGCCCGAATCGAGAGTTTCTTCGCCGGCTAAGATTTTAAAGAGAGTGGTTTTACCCGCACCATTGGGGCCTATCACGCCAATATGTTCGTTTTCATTCACAGAAAACTGTGATTGGTCGAACAAAATTTTTGACCCGTATTGTTTAGATGCGTTGTAAAGTTGTAGTAGGTTCATTCTTGTGGCATCTTACTTGAGAACTTAAATTTTAAAAAGGATTTCATATGAAAATTTTTCTGATTTCGCTGTTTTTCGTTTGCGGAACTTCGGCCTTTGCTGCCCAAAATTTTGTCTTTTGTATGGAAGGATCGCCTTCTTCTTTTAATCCGCAGTTAGTTACTGACGGAGTAAGCATGAATTCAAGCGCACAGACAATATTTAATCGTTTAGTTGAGTTTAAGTACGGTTCTACTGAGGTTGAGCCAGGGCTAGCTGAATCTTGGACTGTTTCTAAGGACAAAAAGACTTTTACTTTTAAGTTGAGAAAAAATGTTCCTTTTCACTCGAATGCTAATTTTACACCAACCCGAATGTTTAATGCGGACGACGTGGTCTACACGTTTAAGTCTCAGATGGACACCAAGCACCCATTGGCCATACCTGCTGCCAACTACGAGTATTTCAAGGCCATGGAGCTTGATCAATTAATCGCTGATGTTAAAAAGACTGATGATTACACAGTTTCTTTTGTTTTAAAACGCCCAGAGGCGCCGTTCTTAGCTAATTTAGCGATGGATTTTGCAAGTATTCAGTCTGAAGAGTATGCAAAGTCTTTAATTAAGTCAGGTAAGGGTCTTAAAACTCTTGAAACGGCACCGATCGGCACCGGACCTTTTGTATTTAAGTCTTATCAAAAAGATTCAGCCGTTCGCTTCAAAGCTTTTGATCAGTACTACAAAGGAAAATCAAAAATCGAAAATTTGGTTTACGTTATCGTAACGGATTCAACTGTTCGTTTGCAAAAGATGAAAGCCGGCGAGTGCAACGTGATGAGCGAGCCTCAGCCGCAAGACCTTGATCAGATTAAAGCGTTAAAAAATGTTAAGTTAATGTCTACTGAAGGTCTGAATGTAAGTTATATCGCGTTCAATACCGAAAAGAAGCCATTTGATAATATTAAAGTTCGTGAAGCTCTTTCGATGGCTTTAAATCAGAAATCATACATCGATTTGATTTATCGTTCGCAAGGAACGGCGGCGAAAAATCCGATTCCTCCGACAATGTGGTCTTATAGTAATGTGACCGCAGCGCATGTTTACGATGTTGAAAAAGCCAAAAAATTATTAGCTGAAGCGGGTTTTCCTGCTGGATTTGAAACTGAACTATGGACTCTTCCGGTTTCTAGACCTTATCTGCCGAATGGTAAAAAGTTAGGCGAACTCGTGCAGGCTGACCTCGCGAAAATCGGCGTAAAAGTTAAATTGGTCACCTTTGACTGGCCTGTTTACTTAGAAAAATCTAAAAAAGGCGAACACCAGATGATTCAAATGGGTTGGACTGGCGACAACGGCGACCCTGATAATTTTATGAATATACTTTTAGGTTGTTCGGCTATTAAAGCCGGAAGTAACTTAGCTCGTTGGTGCGATAAAGATTTTGATGCTCTTTTGCAAAAGGCTAAAGAAGATTTAAACCAAGCGGTTCGAACCGGTTTTTATCAGCAGGCTCAGGCTATATTTAAAAAACAAAATCCTTGGTATGTTGTGGCGCATGCGAAACTGAACAAAGTTATTTCTGATAACGTTGTCGGTTATAAGATTGATCCGTTCGGGCATGAAAACTTCTCTAGTGTCGATCTTAAATAAAGTAATTAAATTATTTTTAAGTTTTCTTTTTATCAGTCTGATGAGTTTTTCAGTTATCAGACTGATTCCCGGAGATCCGGTGCTGCATTTAATAGGCGAGCGCGGAGCTTCTGAGGAGCGCATCGCCGAGATGAAAAAAAATCTCGGACTCGATAAGTCTTTGATAGAGCAGTATTATATTTTTACAAAAAATTCTCTGGTCGGCGACTTCGGTGAATCGACAGTTTCAAAACAACCCATCGTCAGTGAATTCAAAGTGCTCTGGCCAGCGACGTTAGAATTAGCCTTCTTTGCTATTCTTTGGTCGTCGATTGCGGGAATTGTGCTAGGAATTCTCGCTGCAATGAAAAGAAATTCGGTCTGGGACTATGGTGCTGTAAGTCTGTCGACCATTGGTTTTGCTATGCCGATTTTTTGGTGGGCGCTGCTGGTTATTTTCTTTTTTGCCGTGAAGCTGGGTTTGTTTCCGGTATCGGGTAGGGTGGGTGTTGAATATGAAATTCCGTACCAAACCGGGCTTTTTTTAATTGATTCATTATTTTCTGAAAACAAAGACTCTTTTTTTTCGGTGTTGAAGCATCTGGTGCTGCCGGCTTTTGTGCTTGGCACGGTGTCGCTAGCATTAATTGTGCGGGTTACACGTTCGGCTTTTATAGATATTCAAAAAGAAGATTACATTCGTACCGCTCGAGCTAAAGGTTTAAGTTCATTTCAAGTGGTTTTTAAACATATTTTTAAAAATGCGCTTCCACAGATTCTAACGGCCTTGGGTTTGGCTTTCGGTCAACTTTTGACCGGTGCAATCATGACTGAAACTATTTTTTCCTGGCCCGGCCTTGGGCGCTGGATTATTAAAAGTATTGAAGCCCGAGATTATCCGGCCGTGCAAGCCGGGGTTTTTTATTCAATGTTAATCATTATTATAATTAATTTCTTAACCGATGAGATTATCAAAGTTGTAAATCCGAAGTTAAAGGAAAGCAACAACTGATGAAAAAACTTTTAGGTAATAGAAATTTTGTTATCGGATCGGTATTATTTTTATTTTTTCTTTTTTGTGCTTTGATTGCCGCCGTTTGGACGCCTTACAGTTACCGCGAAGTTTTTGAGAACATGGCGCTGCTACCGCCCTCGATGATGTATTGGTTAGGCACTGACGATCTGGGGCGCGATATTTTCAGCCGATTGATTGTGGGCGCGCAATTATCTATGGGTATCGGCGTGTTGGTCGGCGGGTTTTCGGTTGTTGTCGGTGCTACCTTGGGGGTGGCTTCGGGATATTTTGGTGGAAAAACCGATCAAATTTTGGTTCAAATTATGAATGCCATTCAGGCCTTACCAAGTTTGTTGCTAGCGCTTTTTGTAGTGGCTATTTTGGGTGGCGGAATTTTTAATACCATTTTGAGTGTGACTTTAGTTTCGATACCCTTAATGTTCAGATTAGTCCGAAGTGCGGCCCGAATTGAAACCAGCAAAGATTATATCGTTTCGGCAAGGGCCTTAGGGGCTTCGGATTTAAGAATAATTAAATCACATCTGTTTCCGAACTGCACAACACCTATTCTGGTGCAAAGTGCTGTTTGTTGCAGCGATGCCATTTTAAATACAGCCGCTCTTGGTTTTTTAGGCTTGGGTATTCCTGCGCCATTTCCAGAGTGGGGAACCATGCTCAGCGATTCAAAAACATTTATTGAAACAGCACCCCAGCTCATGGCGATGCCGGGTATCTGTCTGTTGCTTTTAATCTTGTCGACTCAGTTGATCAGCGATGGTCTTAGAGATCAGTTAGATCCTAAATTACGAGGGCGCTAGCCCGTTCTGGATTCAATGCCAACGAACTGCAGGCCCGAAACAAAGTAGTGGTCTTTACGGGTGCAATGAACAACGTAGGTCATCATGCGCACCATTTCGTTCTTTTCGTTGCGGTAGAGAAGTGAGAGGTATTTTTTGCTGCCCAGAACGTATTGGGTGGTCACCATGGCACCCATACGTGAAAAATTGATCATAAAAGCTTTTATGTTTTCGTTTTCTAGCATTATTGCACAGGGCGAAAAAGTTGGTTCTCTGACAAAGTTTCGCATTTCAATAGGTATTGCAAAAGTCGTTCACATTTAAAACGCAGGTGGTGGAATAGGATGCCACAAAGTAGACAGTGTGTGTAACATTAAGCAGTGAGCCTAATGTTACACAAAAAGAGTTTAAAGCATCATCGCTTTTTTAAGATTTGTATCGATCGCATCAAGAAATACTTCGGTGTTCAGGTATTGATCCTGGGTGACTTTGTCGCCGTAAATGCAGACTGCTAAGTCTTTTGTCATTTTTCCGGATTCAACAGTTTCAATACAAACTTTTTCGAGATTTTTTGCAAAACTATCAAGTGCCGGGTTGCCATCAAGCTTTGCTCGGTGTTCAAGGCCGCGAGTCCATGCAAAAATTGAAGCGATCGGGTTTGTTGAAGTGGGTTTACCCTGTTGGTGCATACGGTAATGTCTTGTGACTGTGCCGTGTGCGGCTTCAGACTCCATGGTTTTACCGTCTGGAGTAATCAGTACAGAGGTCATTAATCCTAAAGAACCAAAGCCTTGCGCCACGGTATCTGACTGCACATCGCCGTCGTAATTTTTGCAGGCCCAAACGAAGTTTCCGCTCCATTTAAGGGCGCTCGCCACCATGTCATCGATTAAGCGATGTTCATACGTGATTCCGGCTGCATCCATTTTAGATTTGAACTCTTTTTGATAGATGTCTTCGAAAATGTCCTTAAATCGTCCATCGTATTTTTTAAGAATTGTATTTTTTGTCGAAAGATAAAGTGGCCATTTTTTTGTTAAAGCCGTGTTGAAACAAGATCTTGCAAAACCCATGATGGATTCATCGGTGTTGTACATTGCTAGGGCGATGCCATCGCCTTTAAAGTTGTAAACTTCGTGAGAAATTTTTTCTCCGTTTTCACCCTCGAATGTAATGGTCAATTTGCCTTTGCCTTTTGTTACAAAATCAGTTGCGCGGTATTGATCACCGAAAGCATGGCGTCCGATACATATTGGCGCTGTCCAGTTCGGAACCAAGCGAGGTACGTTTTTACAAATGATGGGTTCACGGAAAACCGTGCCATCCAGAATATTTCTGATTGTGCCATTCGGTGATTTCCACATTTGTTTTAATTTAAATTCCTGAACTCGCTGTTCATCCGGAGTGATCGTCGCGCACTTAATGCCGACATTATATTTTTTAATTGCTTCGGCCGCATCGATTGTGACTTGATCATTGGTCAAATCGCGATGTTCCATTCCTAAATCGAAATACTTAATGTCGATATCCAAATACGGAAGAATTAACTTATCTTTAATATATTTCCAGATAATACGGGTCATTTCGTCGCCATCGAGCTCTACAACAGGGTTTACCACTTTAATTTTTTTCATGAATTTCCTCTCTGATTCGCAGATCTCTAACATAGAGTTTTAAAGGCTATTTTGCACGACACTTTGCACGAGATAGACCTTTAGTGATGCTTGATCTCATAGCTAATCCAGACTAGATTAGCTAACTATGAAAAGTCAGATAGTTTATTCTCAAGCTTTGCCTCCAACGAATCGATTTTCTCCCGACAGCATCTTGTTTTACGATTCAATACTGATGAAAAAGAGAAGCTTTGCTAAGTGGTCTGGCTCGTTTCCTTATAAAATTGCTTTAAAGTCGGGTGAAGGCTTAAAAACCATTGATAGTTTTAAGCAGGTGCTTAATAAGATCTCAAAGTTAAAGGTGCCAAAGTCGACTCAACTTTGTTTTGTGGCGGTTGGTGGTGGCAGCATCGGCGATTTCGTGGGTTTTTTATCGAGTGTTTATCTTCGTGGCAGACCGCTGGTGCTGATCCCTTCAACTTGGCTATCAGTGGTTGATTCCGCTCATGGTGGTAAGAATGGACTTAATTTTAACAACACAAAAAACCAGATTGGCAGCTTTTATCCGGCTGAAAAGATATTTATCTGTAATGACCTGCTGATGACTCAGCCCGAAGAACGACTGCTTGAGTCGTTTGGGGAAATCATTAAAATTGCAGTTTTAAGTGACGCGAAGCTATTTGGCCAGATTGAAAGTCGACCTGAAAAAAACGAAATTCTGTCTTTGCTTCCGAAATTAATTTCTTTAAAACTTAAAATTGTAAATCGTGACGTCTTTGAAAAAACCGGGCATAGACGATTGCTGAACTTAGGCCACACGCTGGGCCACGTTTTTGAATCGGTTTATGGGTGGCCTCACGGCATAGCGGTTTTGTTAGGGTTGCAGTTTGCAGCCCGTTGGAGTTTGCACCAGGGGTTATTAACCCAAAAAGATTTTTTTAGGATCTCAATGTTTATTGATTCTCTCGAGCTCAAACAAAATTTAAGTGCGGCGCTCAACAAAATGATTGAGCGTCAGATTGTGAATCATTTGACTAAAGATAAAAAATTGACCGGAAAAGACCGTCTCGATTTTATCTTTATAAGAAAAATTGGCCGCGGCGAGCGGCGCTCGGTTTCTTTAAGTGAAATCTTGGCTGAAGTCGAGCGCCAGAAACTTGAGTACTGATGTTTCAGTTTCGAGGTGAGTTGCTGAATTCAAAATCGTGGGCCAATCGGGCCTTGGTTATTCAGTATTTCAATCCGCATATTAAATTAAACATCGATGCACAAAGTGAAGACGTCTTTCATTTAAAAAAATCCATTGAGTTAATTAGAGATTCAAATGAGTTTGATCTGGGTCTGGGTGGCACCAGTCTGAGATTTTTTCTTTTTTTGATTTCAAGAAGTTCAGGCACCTATACTCTTAAAGCTCATCGGCGTTTGCTGGATAGACCTCAGCAACAGGCTCTGGATATTCTGAAACAGCTCGGTGTTAGTTCCGACATTTTTGGGGATAGTCTCATTGTGCACTCTAAAGGCTGGCAGGCTACTGAAAAGATTTTTTGTTCAGGTGATTCCTCAAGCCAATTTGTTTCGGGCCTATTGCTAAGCTGCTGGAAACTTAATTTTGATCTTCATATTGAAATAAAGAAACCACTGGTGTCTTTTGGCTATCTGAAAATGACTCTTGAGTTATTAAGAAAAGCCGGAATGAAAATAATTCAGTCTGAAAATGAGGATTTCTTTCGTATCGAAATTTTAAAAAATCAAACGGCCGCTGTGGATAGCCTTAACCAAGAACTCGACATCAGTTCGGCTTTTGCGCTAGCGGCAGCGGGCCTGATCGACGGCGAGGTTGAAATCTTGAACTGGAATCAGGCCTCAGAACAGCCTGACTTGGTTTTTCTTGAGCTTTTCAAAAAAATGAATATTAATTATTTTGAAAATTCAAAGTCTTTTAAGATTGCTAAGCAAAACTCATGGAGTGCGCTTGATTGTGATTTGAGCTCGTCTCCGGACCTGTTTCCGGTGCTGGCCGTGCTCTGTGCGTTTGCCAATGGCGTTTCGACCCTTAGAGGGGCCGCGCAGCTGAAACACAAAGAGTCTGATCGAATCGTCAAAACGCAGGAATTGCTGAATCTGATTCAGGTTAAAACAGAAATCCTACCTGATGGTCTGCGTATTTTTGGTGAAGGACGAGATTTTTTTTGTGAGAGTTCGTCTAAATTTGATCCGGACCATGACCACCGCATGGCAATGGCGGCGGGGCTAGTTAAACTTTTGGGGTTCAATGTTTCAATTTTGCATCCGGAAGTAGTAAACAAAAGCTATCCGTCATTTTGGAAAGATGTGGGCCTTAATTTATGAAACGAGTGCTGTTCGGTCACAGAGGTGTCGGTAAAACCTCGCTTTTAAAGCGGCATGCGACTTATTTTCGGGAAATACCGCATTTTGATCTGGATTTCGAAATCGAGAAAAAAACTAAAAGTTCAATTACTGAATTTTTTAAAGAATACGGCGAGCACGAGTTTAGAAAGGTAGAAACAGAAGTATTTAACGATCTCATTAAAAAAAATGACAATTTCGTCATTGCTTTAGGGGCGGGTTTTGATATTTCAATCCTTAATGCTTCGATCGAAAAAGTTTTTGTTCGGAGAGCAACAGATAAAGATGGCCGTATATTTCTGAATCGCCCCCGACTTGATAAAGATTTGGGCCCTTTACAGGAGTATGAACATCGTTTTCAGATACGTGAGCCGATTTTTCAGCAATATGCAGACCGTATTTACGAAATGCCCGAAGGTGTTTCTGAATCTAATATTCTTGAAAAGGTCGTCTTAAGCGGTTTTTTCAGTTTGGTAGATGCTTTTTATACTCTTACAGAAAACGAAGTTGTTTCGATCGAGACACTGCAGGCACTTTATAAAAATATCGAACTACGAACAGATCTTTTAAAAACCGAAACAATAAGTTATCTGCTTGATAAATATCCACAGCACAATTGGCTGGTATCTATTCGAACTAATGTCAGGCCTTTGAATCCTTCAAAAAATTGTGATGTTGATATCAATTACTATTTCAGTGGCTGCCTGATCGTTTCTTCACATGCAGACTCGATCGATAGAGGTATCAGCGAGCTTTCAAAAATCAATGAAGAGCTGCATTTAAAATTATGTCCAAAAATCGAAAATTTTTCAGATTTGATAAAGGGCTATCGTTGGCAGCAGCTCGATCCCAAAAACCGTAGCTTTTTACCCAGATCAGAAAATGCAAAATGGAAATGGTACCGCCAGTTGGCGAAGTATTTTCAAAAAATGAATTTCGTCAGAAGCTTTACAAATTCCTATGATCAACCCAGTGTTTCAGAATGGCTGATTTTACCGGAACAAAGACCCTTGAATTGGGCCGCACTTCTGGGTGAAGGCATACAAGCTTCGCAGTCGCCGCAGATTCATCAAAGGTTTTTTGCAGAACGACATACTTTTTTTACTGCAATACCTATTTCGATTGACGATTTTAAAAACCACTTTAATTTCTTAATTGAACTGGGCCTTGGCTTTTCAGCGATCACTTCGCCGCTGAAGGAATCTGCACTTCAGTTAGCCAATTCAAAATCAGAAACGGCAGAGCAGTTGAAATCTGCAAATACTTTTTTAATAGAAAAATCTCAAATTCAGGCTCACAATACCGACCTCGAGGGCTTTCAAAAATTAGCGAGCATTATTCAAGCTAATGAGTCGGTGGCCGTGTGGGGCGGTGGAGGAACACTGGCTATGCTTAAAAGCGTGCTTCCACTGGCTGAATTTTTTTCAAGCCAGACCGGCCGGCTTCGCAACGGCGAAAAGGCTTCTGGTCACTATGACTATTTGGTTTGGGCCGCGCCAAGGTCGCCGTCGACGGGTTGGCCCGAGGATTTAAAGTTTTCAACACTCATTGATCTAAATTATTCAGAGAATTCTCCGGGATTAGAGTTTGCGGCTCGCCATAATATTAGATATATAAACGGTTTACAGATGTTAAAGTTTCAGGCAATGAAACAGCAGAAGTTCTGGAGCCAGAGTGAACGCGAGTAGTTTCGGACAGATTTTTAAAATTACGAGTTTCGGTGAAAGCCATGGGGCTGCAATCGGTGTGGTCATTGATGGCTGCCCGTCGGGCGTCTCGTTTGACCTTGAGCTGCTGAATTTAAATTTGAAAAGAAGAAGGCCCGGTCAAAGTTCAATTACGTCTGCCAGAAACGAAAATGATGCTCCGGAAATTCTAAGTGGTGTTTTTGAAAATAAAACGCTCGGCACTCCTATTTGTATAATGGTTCGTAATCAAGATCAGAAGTCTGAAGATTACGATAAAATAAAAACTGAAGCCCGAATTGGTCACGCCGACGACACCTGGAAAAAGAAATTTGGTCACGTCGATCATCGCGGCGGCGGGCGGGCATCGGGTCGTGAAACTTTAAGTCGGGTGCTGGCGGGTTCGGTTGCTCAGATGCTTTGTTGTCAGATATGTCCGGATTTAAAAATCGAGGCCTATGCATCTGAAATTGCCGGTTTTATCTTGACTGCCGAAGAACGAAAAAATATTTCTAAAGTGGAATTGGCCGAGTTAGCCACTCGGTTTCCTTCTGTTGAAAAGAACCGCGAGATTATTACTTTATTAGAAGAGGCTCGGGCAAAGGGTGAAAGTTACGGAGGCCGAGTCGAAGTTCAGATAAAAAATATTCCGGCAGGGCTTGGTCAGCCGATTTTTCATAAATTTAAAGCGGATCTGGCAACGGCCGTACTTGGAATTGGAGCTACCACCAGTTTTGAGTTCGGTGCAGGCGTCGAATCCGTAAATATAAAAGGAACAGAATTTCATACCAAGATGAATTCTGAAGCCTACGGCGGAATTCGTGGTGGTCTTACGACCGGCGAAACCTTATTGTTTAATGTGGGTTTTAAACCGACCTCATCTATAAAAGACACAGCAAAAAAAGGCCGTCACGACCCCTGTATTGTTCCAAGGGCGGTATCGGTGGTTGAAGCTATGTGTTGGTTATTAGTAGCCGATCATTTGCTCTGGTCGAGACTTGATCGGGTGTAAGGCACCCAGTTTAATTTTTCAGTTTGGTTCGATAATTTTAAAAACACATCCGGAAATGGCCTTTTTTCAGACGAATCTGAACTGTCAATGCCCTCAAGAGAGGCGTTGTTCCAGATTTTATCTTTAAAGATCAGTGTGCAGCGACCATCTGCACTGGCAGCCACAAGGCGCGACTCCTGATTGAAACCCAGAACCGAACCATAACCTACAGATGTAATTACTTTTTTCAAATTACATTTTCGTAAAAGACTGTCGTTAAAGTCTGTGGGTTTAAAAAGATTTGATTCAGCCAGAGTTAAACGAGTAATGACAAAGTCGACTATTTTTTTATCAAGGTTTCTATAGTATTGGTTGCTGTCTTTAACACGGAAACTGGAAATTGAAAGACCGCCCTCTTCGTCGAGCACAGCATGAAACTGAAGACCCTGAAGATATTTCTTAGCCGGTTTTTCCGACTGAACCGAGTAGTTGACCTTAGAGTAAATGATTTCTTCTTCTTCGCCTTTGTTTGAATACTCGTATTTTATTTCAACTAGTTTTCCGTCAGCATCGGTAAGAATTAAATTATCATAGTAAGCGCCGCCGGTTGCCGTTTTCCATCCGCCGCTATTACTTTGTAAATTGGGATCGAGAATAAAGTTAGCTTCACTTCCGTAGATTGGAGCGCGCGTAAGCAGGCCCTGTTTATCGAGAAAATACGAACTGAATCCGTGCGCGAGCAAAAACGATTTTATGTTCGGAATTGGAGGAATGGGTTCATTTTTTATCGAGTGCAGCGGATAAGGCAGAATAACATATTTATTCAAGTCGGCGTTGTACTGAACAAATTCAAGCTGGCCATTGGTTTTTAATGTTGTGTAAAGTGTTCGGTCAATTTCATAAGGCACATACTGACGCGACATATGAATGAATCGATCGTCTTCGGTAATGGCATCCGGAATCGGACGTTTTGCACTGTAGCGCGGGCCCCAGACGAACATGCGATTGGATTCGGTAAATAAAATAAGCGAGTTCGTGCGCGGTGAAAATTCAATTTTTTTGAATTTTTCCTGAAACTTTGGTAACTCGATTTTTAGAGGAATCAATTCAAAGCTGTAGGGGTGCAGCCAAGCCAAGCTTCCGTCTTCAAGCAGTACTGTGATGATATCAGTGTGTTTAGCTAAGACCGACTTAAATGAATTGAATCGAGTACTCAAGGTCGTGAACGCATTGGTGATCATCAATTCTTTTTCGGCGTGATCAAGGCGATTGGCGTACTGGCCAAGACCCAGTTCGTAAA
>JAYVIY010000030.1:0-14536 GCA_043769795.1 Pseudobdellovibrio sp.
GAGCCAGTGGATAATGAATTAAAGTTGTAACACCCCGTTCAGCCAAAAAAGTCTGTAGAGAGTCTCTTTGTTCAACTTCCAATACAAACAAATGCCATGAACTCTTTAAGCCCTCGGCTTTAACCGGCAATTTGACTGGCAAACCTGAAAGCTCTTTAAGGTAAATCTCGGCAATCAGGCTTCTCTTTTCGTTCCAGGCCTCAATAGAAGAAAGGCGCACCCGAAGAAAGGCCGCTTGCAATTCATCGAGTCTGTAATTGTATCCTTTTAGCTTGTGGTAATACTTTTGATCAGACCCGTAATTCCGAAGAGTTTTAATTTTCTCAGCAAGCTCTATATTATCAGTCGTAATTGCTCCTGCGTCGCCAAAGGCACCCAGGTTTTTGCCGGGATAAAAACTAAAACCAGCCGCAACCGACAGGCTTCCGCACTTTTTATTCTTGTAACTAGCACCGTGTGCCTGTGCCGCATCTTCAATTACCAATAAATTATTTTCAATTGCAACTTTGGTAATTTCGTCCATTTCGCAAGGAGCTCCGTATAGGTGCACCGGAATAATTGCCTTTGTCTTTGAAGAGATGGCCTTCTGGATTAAATTCGGATCAATATTGTAAGTGTTTGGGTTTGGCGGAACCGAAACAGGCTTGGCTCCTAATTGACTAACCGCCAACCAAGTTGCAATAAACGTATTTGAAGGGACAATAACTTCATCTCCTTCTTTTATACCTAAACCTTTCAGAATCAAAACCAGCGCGTCCAAACCGTTTGAAACCCCGATACTGAATTTGGAACCTGTGAACGTGGCAAACTCATTTTCAAACTGCTCGACTTCCGGACCCAATATGTAATGCCCGCTCTCCATCACTCGAAAATAGGCGGCATCCAATTCAGGTTTAAGTTCTTTGTAAGCATCTAGAAGCGAAAGAAATGGCACTTTCATAGGCTAGCCTTCTGTAAAATTTTAACTTTAATTTTGAGGTACTCTTTAAACTTTTCAATCTGAAGAAACCTGTGTTCAAATTTTTTATAGCGTAGCTTCAAAAACGGTTTTTCAATATAAACGAATGAAAGCCAACCCGCAAAAACCGAAAGCAGTGTTGAATAGACGAGGTACTGAAGAAATGACAATTGTGGAAAAGCGGCGATTATTGCTTGCTGTATCAAAAAGGCATACAAATACAACCCGTAAGAAACATCAGAAATATTTAGCTTCTGAAAAACATTAAGTTTTCTATTCACCCCGATAAAAAGTACACAGTAAGAAACAAGGCACGATGAAACATAAGCGGAGTCTAGAAAAACATTTGCAAAAACTAAAGCCGCGAAAACATAAACAGTACTAAAAAACTGCTTCTGATAAAAAAACGTAAGCGAACCAAGCAAATAGGCTAGATGCATTTTTAAAATTATAAGCTGAACGCCGTCCATACTTTCTAATGAAAAGAACCCATGATAAAGAGGCAACAAAAGAATCAGAGCTAACAGCGCAAACGTTGTCTTTTTAACTGACTTAAAGACTCCAAAAAAGCCTAAAGCCAACGTAACAAAGTACATCCTTAGCTCATAATAAATTGTCCATAATGAGCCGTTTACTGCATATGGGTATGGGTTTTGATAAAAAACACCAGGAAGATTAAAATTAGCTTTTTGAAAAATGCTAAAAGCCACATATTTATAAACTGTCATATTCTGTAAATAAGCCAGCACATCCAAATTTGTGAAAACCGGCCCAATTAAAAAAGTAGCAATCAATACAACTACCACATAGGCCGGAAAAATCCGTAAAAAGCGCGCCTTAACGAATAGATCAGCATTATCCATTCGAACATAAGATTCCGTAATCAGAAATCCGCTTAGGGTAAAAAAACAATACACAGCAAACACGCCGATTTCACCTGAGGGAAAAAGGTTAAAAATCAGCGTATTTCCAGAGCCATAGAAGAGTGCAAAAGTATGCGAAAATAGTACCAGCCAAGCCAATAGCAACCGTAGTAAGTCAAAGTTGATCAACCGAATACTCGGTTTAACGACGCTCGACTGCATTCAGAACTCCTGCAAACAAATTGTTTTCCTGATTCAAATAGGCTGATAACTTCGACAGAACAAACATCAGGACGACAAATCCCAACGTCGACCACGTAAAAAGCTGAGGTGCAAAATTAAAGAAAAGTCCACAGTAAGCAATTCTTAAAAAAACAAGATACAAAAATATATTAAATCTGTTCTGAACCGCCTGAATAAGTCCTAACAATATAAAAAAGGTCGCGAGTAATACGACCAATGAGGCTGCCCATCCTCCGTAAGTGAAAAATGGCAACAACTCAGTCGCAACATTTAAATAAAGAGAAACCAGCGGTATTTGCTCTGCAATCACCACTTTAGGGTACTGTGGAACAAATTGTGCCTTTATTAAATTGCTGTTCCTAAAACTGCAAGAGTCCAGAGTAGCAAGGTTAAACGTCGGAGCACTAATGTAAAGTGCCAACAGCCTTGAAGCAGAAGAAAGTTTCGTAAACGCTTCAGAAACAGGAATTAAAGGCGGCAATACACAAACGCCAACTGTACTCAAAACGCTCAACTGCATAACACGAATCTGTTCGCTCCGTTTAGACAAATAAAGATTTTCAATCATGGCTTCTTTAGCTCTGTGTTTCCCCAGAATCGAAAACGTGAATAGCCCACCGACTGAAATAGCCAAAATCAGACCCAATACAACGAGCCTTCGCTTGGCGAACTTGTCAAAAAGCAGTAAAGTACTCACAATACTGAATAGCGAGAAAAGCAGCCTGTTCCGGTCCAGAAAAAGAATCGGAAAAACTATTGCTGCGATTAAAAACACTGCTCGATTCGTTTTTCCCTTTATGAAAAATGCGACCGGCGCCAGAATCCATACAAGCGAACTTAAATGGCGCAAGTGGCTTTCAAATTTCGTAAATGTAAAATAGGCCATAGGGTCCGGATCAAAAATAACAAACCCATGTATTCCAAGGTCGAGAAGGCAGAGCGAAATTATTGAATACCCCATCAAGACCAGCAGCGAATTAGTTCTTTGCGTTGGAATTTGATAACTGAAGGAACTTTTTCTTTCCCGTTGCTTATACAATATATCGAAGGCAAAAATGCAAACGGAGATGCCGATCAAAAAGTACGGTGTAAATTGAAATTCCGCTGGGTAATCAATTAGGTAAATTGAAATCAATGAAGAAAGAAATATTGGCAGCGCAAAGCAGAGGCTTACAAAATACCTTAACATTGATTAAATATTCTCATTTCTTTTTTTGTCGAAACTCTGAAATTCTTTGTAATCGCGGATATAGTCCTCTTCAGAATAGATTTCAGAAGCTAAAACCAAACAGACCGAACCTGAGCTGAAATTTGCCATTTCACGCCACGTCATGTTTGAAATCAGCAAGGCTTTGTTAGGCGAGTTTAAAAAAATCCGCTCGCGGTTTCCTGCAAGATCTTCCAATATAAATTCAAAACTGCCAGATAAGGCTACGACCGCCTGCTGAAGCTTATAATGAGCATGCCCACCTCTGGATTCCCCAGACGGCACATCATAGAGATAATAAACCCGTTTAATATCGAACGGAACATGTTTGCAACCTTCAATAAAAGTCAGATTCCCTCGAGGGTCTGAAATTTTCGGTAAATCAATCAGCTTAATAAGGTTTGAATTCACATTTTGTATCATATTAGAAAGTTTCCGCCATTTTAAAGGTCATGCCGCCCCGGTCTTTCCCGGATAAAATTGGAGCCACAACCGAGGGCCACTTAATATTTACATCTGAATCGTTCCACAGAATGCATTTTTCATCTTCAGGATGATAAAAATCTGTCGTTTTATATTGAACGTCTGCCGTTTCGGAAAGTACAAGAAACCCATGTGCGAATCCCCGTGGAATCCACATTTGGGATTTGTTTTCAGCTGATATTTCCAGCCCGAACCACTTTCCGAAGGTTTTTGAGGTTTTTCGCAAATCTACGGCAACGTCAAAAATGTTGCCGGCAACAACACTGATCAGCTTTCCTTGCGGGAAATTAAGCTGATAGTGCAAACCGCGTAATACGCCCCGCTTAGAGCTTGAAAAATTATCTTGAACAAAATGCTCTTTAGTATTTGTAAGTTCATCGAATTTTTTTTGATTAAAAGTCTCAAGAAAGTATCCTCTTTCGTCTGTAAAAACGTCCGGCTGGAGAATAAAACAATCATCCAGTAGCGTTTTTGTCAGTTTCACAGAAGAACTTCTTTTGCTACCTGAGCCAGATACTGCCCGTAGCTGTTTTTACTTAACGATGAAGCCAGTTCTTTTAGTTGGTCACTTCCGATATAACCCATACGATAGGCAATTTCTTCGGGGGCCGCTACTTTTAGACCCTGCCGGTGTTCAACGGTACGAATAAACAGGCTGGCATCCAGTAAACTTTCGTGAGTACCGGTATCTAACCATGCAAATCCCCGTCCCAAAGTTACAACTTCCAGATTATTCTTTTCCAGATACATCCGGTTGAGATCTGTAATTTCAAGTTCGCCGCGCTTTGAAGGCATTAATTTTTTCGCATAGGCCACAACATTTTCATCATAAAAATATAAGCCGGTTACTGCGAGGTTTGATTTCGGAACTAGCGGTTTTTCTTCAATTGAAATTGCCTTGGCATCAGGCCCCACTTCAACGACTCCATATCTTTCCGGATCTTGCACTTTATAAGCAAAAACCGTAGCGCCTTTTGTAGACTGAACGGCTTCCTGCAGCAGGCGGCTAAAGCCTCTTCCATAAAAAATATTATCGCCAAGTACTAATGCACACTTTTGTCCTGCTATGAATTTTTCGCCGATTAAAAATGCCTGAGCAAGTCCGTCCGGAGAAGCTTGTACGGCGTAAGAAATATTGAGACCCCATTTTTTGCCATTACCTAATAACTGCTCAAAACGAGGTGTGTCCTGCGGGGTAGAAATTATCAGAATGTCGCGTATTCCTGCGAGCATAAGTGTCGATAGCGGATAATAGATCATCGGCTTATCGTAAATTGGCAACAGCTGCTTACTGACGGAAATCGTCGCAGGATACAGCCGTGTGCCTGATCCACCGGCTAAAATAATGCCTTTCATAATGACTGACCTTTATAGTTTGTGGTTATCCAGCTTTTGTATTCGCCGCTCACGACGTTTTCGACCCATTTTGCATTTTCGAGATACCATTTTACTGTACTGAAAATTCCGGCTTCAAATGTGTTTTTTGGCTTCCATCCGAGCTCTTTTTCAATTTTACGGGCATCAATCGCGTAGCGTTTGTCGTGCCCTTGTCGGTCTTTAACAAACGTCTTTAGGTCACTATAACTGAGCCCGTCTGTGCGCGGCTTCAAATTATCTAAAATCGAGCAAATAACATCAATCACTTCAACATTTGTATACTCGTTCCAACCGCCGATATTATAAGTTTCACCAGGTTTTCCCTTAGCTAGAACAACTTCAATCGCTTCACAGTGATCTGTAACATAAAGCCAATCTCTGATATTTTTACCGTCGCCGTAGATTGGAATCGGCAGCATATTTAGCGCATTATAAATCACAAGCGGAATCAACTTTTCAGGAAATTGGAATGGCCCGTAGTTATTTGAACAATTGGTCGTCAGCACCGGCAGGCCGTAGGTGTGATGATATGCTCTGACTAAGTGATCGCTTGAGGCTTTTGAAGCCGAATAAGGGCTGTTTGGCGAATACGCCGTTGCTTCGGTAAACGCATCATCTTCCGGATTTAGACTTCCGTAAACTTCGTCAGTAGAAACATGTAAAAACCGAAAATTTTGTTTTTCGTCCTCGTTCATTTGAGTCCAGTATTTTTTGACACATTCTAAGAGGTTAAAAGTACCTAAAATATTTGTTCTCATAAATTCAGCTGGCCCATGGATTGATCTATCCACGTGGCTTTCTGCTGCAAAATTGAGGATGGCCCGCGGTTTATGAAGTGCCAGTAACTCTGTAATTTTATCGGGGTCGCAAATACAGGCTTGAGCGAACTGATACTTTGAATTGGAATTCAATACTTCCAAACTTTGAAGATTTCCTGCGTAGGTTAATTTATCAATATTTAAGATCGGTTCAGTCGAATTATTAAACCAATTATGTATAAAATTTGCGCCGATAAAACCGGCTCCGCCTGTAATAAAAATCATGGGCATATATGAAAATACCGAGGCCTCAAAGTCAAAGACTTTTAAGTACTTCTTTTAGGCTTTCTTCCCATGGCGGAAGCGAAATTCCGAAGGTGTTTTTTAATTTCGAAGACGAGAGAACTGAGTTTTTGGGCCTCTTGGCGGCGGTCATATACTCTTGAGACGAGACCGGAAGCAATGATTCGGTAATTAGACTGAATTTAGCCGGATCTTCCTTTGCGAATTCTATTATTTTTTCAGCATATTTATGCCATGTAACGGGCCCGGTTCCAGCCATGTGATAGAGGCCTGATTTGTCATTCAACTGCCTATCGAATATCAACTTTACAACGCTCTCTGCAACATCACTGGCGCTCGTTGGCACACCAACCTGGTCGCACACGATCTTCAAAATTTTGTTAGATTCCGCACGCTTAAGTATCGTCTTAACAAAATTTTGACCAAACTGACTATAGACCCAGCTTATTCTCAAAGTAATTTGCTTACACCCAGAATTGAGTAGAGCCAGCTCTCCCATCAGCTTGGAATATCCATACTCATTTATTGGGTTTGTGAGGTCAGTTTCAACATATGGAGTAGTTTTTTCACCATCAAAAACATAGTCAGTCGAAAAATGAAAAACGAAGGCACCTAAGGCTTTGGCAGACTCACCTATCACCGAGAGAGCTTCGGCATTTACCTGAAGTGCCAAATCTCTGTGCTCTTCAGCTTGATCTACAAGGGTATAAGCCGCAGTATTGATGATGTGGGTCGGTCGCGCTTCGTCGATAGCTCTTCTGATTGTGGCCGGGTTTAAAAAATCGACTTTGGATCGTCCCAGCTGTAATACAGGCACTGCAATGTGCACCCTTTTGAACTCTTGCGCCAACTGGCCACTTTCACCAAAAATAAGAATCTTCACTTTTAACGTCACCTTGCTGTTATTAATTGCAAAATCTAACTATGACATAAACGTCGTGGATGAACAACGTTGCAAAAATTTTCTCGAAAGTAATTATCGCCGAGTTTTATTCTTCTTGTCAGTTAATTGTGGGCAATATATTAGATAATAATGGCCATTTTCCTGCAGAAATACTTTTGCACAAATAATTCATTTTTAGTTTATAACCTAATTGCAAAAAATTTGAAAATTCGCTATCGCGGCTCGTATGTCGGCATCTTTTGGACAGTGCTAATTCCCGCATTTACTTCGCTCGTATACTACCTCATTTTTAAACATGTTTTAAAAGTCCAAATCGAGAACTATCTCGTATTCATTATGTCTGGCCTCATTCCGTGGACATTTTTCAGTCAGACTTTGTCCTCCGGCTTAGAAACTTTAGTCAGCAATGTAAGTCTACTCAATAAAGTACCCCTGCCGCCCCAAAGCCTTGTTCTTGCAGAAACTTATACGAATTTTCTAAATTTGCTTTTTAGTCTTCCCGTACTTTTTTTTATAATTCTGATCGATAAAGTCGAACTGAATTTTCACATGTTCCAGTATTTATTCTTTGTTGGTTTGCTATTTTTGATGGCCAATTCGATTAGTTTAATTGTTAGTTTCCTCTATGTTTATTTCAGAGACTTAAAGTTTTTAGTCGCGATTATTTTGCAATTTTGGTTTTACCTGACTCCTATTATTTATGCCAAGACTATGATACCTGCTGCGTACTTCTATCTTACGTATCTCAATCCCGTTGGAATTCTTTTCGTTTCGCTTCACGACTCGATTCTCGAACCCAAAATTATTTCATTGGACTATTATCTTGTTTGCACGGGATGGACTCTTGTATTCTTCGCCTTGAGCATCTTAACTCTCTCTAAGTTTGAGAGCGAAGTGATTGAGTCATTATGAAAAAAGATGCAATTACCGTAACAAATATTTCCAAGGTTTTCACTCACAAGGAAGACCCTACTTCGTCAATAAAGTCCTTACTTATAAAACTTGTGACTTTAAACTTCAAGCGAGCTCCACGAATAACGAAAGTAGTTCTGCAAAACCTGACTTTTACGATACATGAAGGGGATTTTGTCGGCATTATGGGGCGAAACGGTGTAGGCAAAAGCACTTTCCTCAAGGTCTTAAGCAATATTTATAAGCCGACAAGCGGTAGCTTTAGAACGTTTGGCAAAGTAGTACCGCTCCTTGAGCTGGGGGCCGGGTTTGCCGGAGACCTTTCAGGTTACGAAAATATCTTCCTGAACGCCTCTATTCTTGGTTTTACAAAAAATGAAATCGTATCGAAAATCGATGCGATTATTAAATTTTCCGAACTTAAAGAAAATATTTATCGGCCGGTAAAAAACTATTCGAGCGGTATGCTTGTGAGGCTTGCCTTCTCAATAGCTTCTCACGTTGAAGCTGATATTCTATTTTTCGATGAAATATTAGCGGTGGGCGATGTGGGCTTTCAAGCAAAATGCATGGAAAAAATAAAGCAGCTGTCCGAGCTTAAAAAGACAATCATACTTGTCACGCATAGCCCAGATTCTGTAAAAGAGTTTTGCAATCGATGTATTGTGTTTAATGATTCGGGTGTGATCTACGATGGTAACGCTACAGAAGGTGCTAAGTACTATAGCGATCTTTTTTAAGCCACCGATTCATTGACTCGTTTGGATACCGACTTTACGTACTCCGAATATAATATCATAAAAGAAAATAACCCGTACAGTTTGATGAAGAAAAAGTATCGTACTTCAAAATGCGAGAACACAATGATCGCCGAGTGAGCGGCTAGTAATCCCAATGTCAACCCCGCCCATATCATAATTGAGTCGACCTTTCTACCTATCCACAACATAGATAAGGAACCAAGAACGGATAGCAAAAAAACAAAATTTAAAAATCCGTCCAATGGTGTGTTGGATTTTGGCGATGTCAAATCTTGGTTATGAGCAGACGCAAACCAGAATTTAGGCAAAAGTTGTACTTTAGCCAGAATCCAACTGAATGCATTTTTTCTGAAAATTTCAATGTACACTTTTTTGCTGTTTTCGCCACAATGCTCCGGCGCCAACCGACAAGCCATATTTATACCGCCTTCAGTTAAGAAACCAGCTCCCCCTGAATTTAATGTCTCATCTGTCTTTAGACTGGCCTCTATCAGATAATTGCCGGTAAACACCCATCTAGGATCGCCATGATTGGCAAAATGGTACACTCGCCAAGGCGCCATGAAAACTTGGGCAATAACTAGGGAGTACACCAAATATTTTGAAGCTTCCCAATAAGAAGCCCGAGTTTTCATTTTAAATAGATAGACAAGCCCTACAAGGGAAATTGAGACTAAGAACGTAGCAAGCAAAAAAAATTCGTATTGAGATCTTGTGTATGCCGAAATCGCAAATAGAAATCCTGCCAATACAGTTGACTTCCTCGACCTCCGCAATAACATCATTGCGGCTAGAAAAAAGGATCCAATTGCCAACCACTCGCCAAAAAGCAATCCCGTTATGTTCAGAATAAAAACCCTGGCCGCAGGAAATAGAAAAATGAGCAGTGGGAGAAACCACGAAATACTACCAATTCCGTTCCGAAGTAACCGACGCATTTCCATTAATAATGTTGCGAAAATACAAACACTGCAAAAAAGAAATATCAACGGAATTGGAGCTTCAACTCCCAAAATTTTCAGAAAAAGTGCTTCGAGCAAAACAAAACCAGGTGGCCACAAGTTAAATACCCACTGCGAATTCTGAGTTACCCAACCAAATTTACTTACATCCACTGCAGCTGCCGCAAAATAAGTCGGGTCGCCGTATCCTAAGCCGCTTGCTGCTTGAACCAAACTAGACTTCCAAATCTCAAATCGTGGCAAATCGGTAAGTATCGCAGTACAAATAAGCACCACAAAATAGAAAAGCCAGCCAAATAAATAACTTTCGTCAAAACTTTTTTTAAAGTTACTATAAAAAGATCTTAAGTTACCAGTCTTGCTTGAACTCACAATTAATCCTCTCAATTATTGTCAATACTTCTCTTCCAATTTACCGTTACCTCAGATGGATATCCGCGAGTGAAGTGATTCGTCCATGGGTATGCGGAATCGCCCGAACCATCTCTTAACTTAATCTCTGTTGTTTTGGCCAGAATTCGCGCCGGTACACCAGCAACTGCCATATGCGGAGGAACATTCTTCGTTACACATGCCTTAGCCGCAACCAGCGAGTGATGTCCTACCGTAACTCCGGGCAAAATCACCGCAGATGCCGAAATACAGGCAAAATCCTCAACTATACAACCAATTAAAAAATCGCTCGGCGGCGTAGGATCATTCGTCAATACAACGTATGGCAGTAGCCACACAAAATTACCAATGACTGTCTTTTTTCCTACAAACACATTAGATTGCAATCGTACATAGTTTCCAACTTTGCAGTCGCCTTGAATCTCGCTCCCCGTTCCGATTTGAAAAGATTTTCCAGCAACTGTGTTTTCACGTACCACAACCCGGTGACCAGTTGTTAATCCTTCTCCGAAGCTCGATGATTCATAAAATACTGAGTGCGACCGAATAAGTGAATCGTCCGCGATAACTAAGGGTGTGCCATCGCCAAGTACCGTTGCAACTCCGAGTTCACAAAAGGCACCAATCTTTACTCTGTTTCCCAGAACTACGTTTGAGTGGACAATTGTGTGGGGACCAATTTCTACACCAATTCCAATTTTTGCTGCGGTCGAAACTGTCGCTGAAGGATGTATAGCAGTCATGTTCGCTCAGCTCCTTCCAATAATTCCAAAACCGTCTTCGTATCAACTGCAAAATCCCCGTGAATACCACGGTCATAATTTTCAATTATATCCCCGAGTGCATAACTGACGTTTATCCCCAACGGAAACAACATATTGCTCCAGTAACGGTATATCATGTTTTTATGCTGACTCATCAGAACGGCGACATGGGTGCCGGGATTACAACAAATAGCTGTAACAAGCCCCGCGCCGGTTGTGGACACAATTTCTTTTGCCCGGCTGAATAATTTTACTTGTTGAATAAAGGAAAGTTTTTCGGGCTCAACAATCACAAATCCCTTTTCTAAAAGTAACTTCTCAACATCCATAACATTGGTGAGTCTTCTCACTCCGGAATTTCTCCTTAGAAAAATCTTTTCAGGCCAGAATTCATTGTCGTTAACCGGCACTAACATTGTCAGGTGACTCCTCAGCAAGGTAAATGCTTCTGGACTAAAAATTCCGTCGGAATGGCCGTTTAGCTTATTCGTACGTCGTTCGAAAGGAACGTAGCCAGCTACTGAAGTCACGCAAAGTTCACCCACTAACAAAGCTCTGCCAATGGGAAGTACAATAATCTCACGTTCAGCTCCAGTTATGAGCAAAAGAGATTCAAAGATATTCTTGTGGAGGTCATCATTTACAACAATCGGAACATGTTTAAATTTTTCCACTGAGCAAAATATAATAATTCGCGGTAAAACTTCAGTTAACCAATGAGCATAATTAATTGCACAGGCATCCACAAAATTGGCCGCAAATGGAATGTACTCGGGTTCACTGTCATGCAACAGCCACCTCATTCGATTTTTACCGGGATCAATGACAGTTCGTCCATGAAGCTCTTCGCTCGTATAATCACGGCGAAAGTCATAAAGATCATGACATACAACTTCTTCTCCGGCCATTATGAGATTTGTTCCCCCGTAGATCGTTGCGTTCTTGATTTGTGCGATGTAAATTTCCGGAAAGGAATAGCGATTATGGGACTTGTTCAATCCACTCTGATTGTTAAACGGAAAGACCCGTGGGTCAGGTAACTGAACATCCGCAGACTTCATTAACTTATCAACAGGAATCGAAAACTTCTTTACATAATCAGAAAGATTAATTATCGGTCTCCACTTTTTGCCTTTTCCATCAAATAACCTATTTGCCAAATAATTTGCGTAGACCGGATATCCATTTCTCCATGTCCACAGTACAAGCCGACGTATGAACGTGTTTTGCTTCAAATGATTTCGGTAAACCACGCCTGCCCATGTATTGCGCAATCGATTAAAAATATCGACAGGAGCAACCTTGCTTACTTTGATTTTTCTAATTTTTGAATTCGAATGAATATCTTCAGCAGTGCTTTCAATTGGATCTGAAGGTTTCCATGACTCTGCAGGTAACTGACCAACTGCCTTAATGTTTCTGAGATTTACAGACCCCATATTTACTGATTTTCCAATATGGTCATTTTATAGCGAATAAAAAATTTGAAGTAAAGACCTTATTTCGTGGATTTTTTTCAAAAAAACTAATTCGCTCGAAAATTGCAATATTTCATTTGAAAGGTGGTGCATTTGCCGAGGGCATTTTAATTTATATTGATATCTGAAGTGGACCTGATAAATAGTTGTAAATGAAAAAAATAACTCTCGTAATTCCCTGCTACAATGAAGAAGAAAATATCGATTTAATTCATTCCAAAATTGGCGAGCAAATCAATTCAATTTCCAACTACGTATTCGATATAACCTTCATCGACAACTGCTCAACTGATTCTTCCAGGCGCTTAATCCGCGCCCTTTGTGAGAAAAATCCGAACACCAAAGCCATTTTTAACGCCCGCAATTTCGGCCCGCAAAAGTCCCCATTTTACGGCCTGCTTCAGAACTCGAGCGACGCCGTAATTTTAATTTCTGCCGATCTGCAAGACCCACCTGAAATGATCCCTGACATGATCCGCGAATGGGAAAAAGGCGCCAACACCATCATCGCAGTTAAAGCCTCAAGTGAAGAAAATAAGTTCATGTACAGCCTTCGAAAATTCTACTATTGGTTCATTGAAAGTATTGCTGAAGTTCCACACATCAATGGCTTTATCGGGTACGGTCTTTACTCAAAAGCCGTCATCGATAATCTGAAAAAATATCATGATTCGAAACCTTATTTGCGAGGTCTGATTTCAGAGCTCAGTTCCAACATGGTCACATTAAAATTCAATCAAAAAGTAAGACTGCATGGTAAATCAAAAGCCGAGTGGTTTACCATGCTCGATATCGCAATTAACGGAGTAGTTAATCACTCGCGGGTTCCACTGCGTTTTGTGACGATTTCGGGATTGTTTCTTGCTGTCATCAGCTTACTTATTTCACTCGGCTATTTTGTGTACAAACTCGTCTATTGGAATGAATTTAAACTTGGTTTGGCGCCACTTGTAATCGGTCTATTCTTTTTTTCTTCGGTGCAATTATTGTTTTTGGGCATCATCGGCGAGTATTTAGGCGGTATTACAGACCAGGTAAAAAAACGCCCACTTGTCATTGAAGACGAGCGAATCAATTTTTAGGTTATCTTGTTTGCATCCTTCGGAGAAATATTATAAAACGTCATTTTTCTCTTAACCACAACAAGGACACCCCATGGTTCCAAACTCAAAAAATCCGGCTGAAGACGCTGAACTTTCAGCACTCAAAAACGAAATCCTCACACTGAGTGAAAAATACCACAACTTAAAAAACTCAAAAAACCCCGAATTTCAAGCAGGAAAAACTTATATTCCTGTTACAGCCAAGTACGTCGATGCTCACGATCTTTCAAAACTCGTCGACTCCTCACTTGATATGTGGCTGACTGCCGGCCGTTATGCGCGGGATTTCGAAGCTTCATTTTCAAAATATTTCGGTCGAACCACCAAGTCTTTATTGGTGAACAGCGGCTCGAGCGCCAATCTGGTGGCCGTCAGCTCTCTTGGTTCGCCGGATTTGCTTAAAATGGATAAAAAACCGCTCGTCGCGGGCGATGAAGTCATCACTTTAGCAGCCGGTTTTCCGACAACTGTAAACCCGATCATTCAAAACGGCTGGACTCCGGTTTTTATCGATACCGATCTGAACACAATCAACGCACTTCCGGAAAGTGTGTTCGAAGCGGTAACTCCAAAAACCCGTGCAGTCGTGTTAGCCCACACCCTAGGAAACCCGTACCGAGCGGATCTCATCGCTGACTTCTGCCAAAAAAATAATCTTTTCCTGATTGAAGACTGCTGCGATGCACTTGGCGCCTCGATCGGCAATGCTCAGGTCGGAAGTTTCGGCGAATATGCCACCGCCAGCTTCTACCCGGCTCATCACATCACAATGGGTGAAGGCGGCGCCGTGATCAGTAAAGACGGCCGCTATAAAAAAATAGCCGAAAGCATCCGCGACTGGGGTCGCGATTGCTGGTGCGAACCGGGCGTTGATAACACCTGTAAAAAGCGATTTGACTGGCAGCTCGGCGATTTACCGCAAGGCTATGACCATAAGTACATTTACTCCCATATCGGCTATAATTTAAAAGTTACTGATATGCAGGCAGCACTTGGCGTTTCCCAACTTGAAAAACTTCCCGGTTTTATCGAAGCTAGACGAGTGAACTGGAATTACCTCTATAAAG
>JAYVIY010000031.1:0-2118 GCA_043769795.1 Pseudobdellovibrio sp.
TACAGTTCTCTTCTCGGGGGAATAGGTACGGCGTACATTCCGCGCGCCGTACCGACGGTCAACTCCGGGATTGAAGACCGTCGAGCCAGTTTTCGCAGAGTCTGAATTCAATGCAGAGACTTCATCAATTCTTTAGCCGCAAACTGTTGCGCATCCTTTGCGTCTTGCACCACTGCAGCCATTCCAAAAAATTCATGGGTTACGCCTTCATAATTTTTGTATTCGACTTCTACACCGGCCTGTCTTAGTTTTTCAGCCAACAGCTTGCCTTCAGACCTCAGAGGATCAATTTCGGCTGTAATCACTGTTGCTGGTCCAAGATTTTTGAGATCGGCGGCTACTAAGTTAAGCCGAGTGTCTTGCGCTTCGTCCGCGCTGTTTGTGTAAAGTTTCATAAACCATTGCATCATTGGCTTACTCAAGGGTTTAGCATTGGAATTCTCAACATAAGATTCAGAATTCATGTCGTTGCTGGCCACCGGATAAATCAGTAACTCATGGGTTGGAATCTGAATAGACTCGTCGCGGGCTTTTATTGCAACATTAAGTGCGAGATTTCCTCCTGCACTTTCCCCCGCAACGGCAACGCGCTTGGGATCTCCGCCAAAGGAAGCTGCATTTTCCAAAACCCATTTGTAAGCCGCAAACGCATCATCATGCGCTGCCGGAAATTTAGATTCGGGCCCCTTACGATATTCAACTGAAACAAAAATGGCCTCAGTCAGCTCAGCCAGCGAACGTGGTGTTGAATCGTAAACGTCATTTGTTGCTATGACGAAACCTCCACCATGAAAATAGACTATAACCGGAAATGGTTTTTGCCCTTCAGGAATATAAAGTCGTGCAGCAATTTTACCCGCAGCACCTTGAACCTCAATGTCACGAACTTCTGCCAATTTATTTTCTTTTTCAGGCTGCTGGCCCTTGTTTTTATTTTTTAAAACTTCTTTGACTGCATCCGTCGGCGTGGGCTGCTTTCGCGCTTCTTCGGCTGACAAACTTTCAATTGGTTTACCACCTTTCATTGCAAGTTCTGCTAGGACCATTTTCATGTCAGAATCCGGTTTGCCTCGTCCGCCTGCCATTTTATCCATTAAATTCATTTTAAACTTCCTTTCAAATTGTGGGTAATCCCCGAAACAATGCAAATAGCGGACCGAGAGGAAATTGGGAACGATTTTAGAACTGATACGCAAAAGGAACTTGGTACCTGTTTACAAAAGCTCACTTAAGGACTACCTTCATCGACTATGTGGCAACGCCAAAAGAAACTGGTTTATTTAGTAATTGGAATTTTAGCTCTTTATAGCTGCATTGGCTTTTTTCTTGTGCCCCATTTCGCCAAAACTCAGGCCCTTAAGGCTCTCCAAAATAAATGGGGCGTACAGGCTGAGATCGAAAAAATTAATTTCAACCCATTTACATTTGAAATTGAAATTTTAAATTTAAAACTGCCGGCTGATAAAAACAAAGCTTCAGTATCGGATAGGCTGAAGCTAGGGCGAGTTTATTTAAATTTAGAAATACTTCCCTTGCTCAAAAAAGAAATACATTTTACTTCATTCTACCTCGGCGAAACCAGTGCCGACTTTACCATCTATGAAAATCAAACAACCAACTGGGCCGTAATTGAAGACTCTGCTAAAGCGGAAGTTGAAAAAAAATCCGAAACTGCCAGTGCAAAACCCTGGGCCTTAACCTTGGAACTGACGCAAATTGAAAACTTAAAGGTAAACTTTTCTGACCTGACACATCGTGATCCTCTCGAGTTATCTTTAGGGCCCATCAATCTAACCGCGCACAACATCAGCACCTCGCTGGGCGACACCACTTCTCTTGATCAACTCAATATAATGTTCGGGCAAAATGGCCGTTTGCAAGTGGGCGGGACCGCCAGTTTAAAGCCTGTTGCAGCTCAGGTAAAATTCGAAGTTTCCGAATTGCCGCTTGATTTTTTATCCTCGTATTTATCCGACACCACCTATTTAAATATTAAAACCGGCACCTTAGATTCACGTGGCGAGCTGCAATACAGCCAAGGCCAGATTCAGCTCAGCTCGAATCTGGAAATTAAAAAATTTAATTTAGTACAGGAATCAACAGAAAATTCTGCATTGC
>JAYVIY010000032.1:0-5786 GCA_043769795.1 Pseudobdellovibrio sp.
AATCCATCGGCATCGCGATCGAGCTGCGGAATTTCATTCCAATTGTTTGCGTCTTTAGCAAGCCAATCTATTAACTCAAGATAACGTCTTTGGTAATCGAGAGCTTCCTTTTCGGAAAGAGTCGCTTCTCCTAGTATGTCGACTGTGAAGGTCAGGTTATTTTTGCGAGCCTTTTTTAAAACGACCAGTGCATCCTGAGGATTTTCTCCGGTAATGAACATTTTCGCCATCGCGGTTACATTCTTCTTTATGGCGCCGGCCATGAGACCCGGTGCGAGTGATCCTAAGCCCAGACCCATATTGAAAACAGCCGGAAGCTCAGACTTGCCACCTTCGGAAAAGTATTCTTTTAAATGCTTGGCAACGTCGTCGCCCGAATTCAGCGCGGGGAGGACGTCGACGAAACGAAACATGTTTGTTTTGAATTTTTCATTTTTCATACTCCATTCCATGATTGAGCCATACCAGAAATCTTTTGAAAAAAGCGAAGCTTTTGACTGAGATTCAATTTTCTTTAGAATTTGTTCGCCCAGAGATAATATCTTGGCCTGAGTGTCTTGCATGGCAACTCCTCTGAATATCGGGATTGGTTTTTCGAGTGAAGTTTGACCTAAATGACGTCCCAATGGCAAGATAAAATCCTGTGATTTTCATTCTGTAAAGTGGCTTCCAGGTTGTCACCGTTTTTTAGCATAGCAACGCCTTCAGGTGTGCCCGTCAGAATGACATCGTAAGGTGCCAGCGGGAAGTGCATTTTTAGATACTCAAGCAGCTGCTGCGGCTTAAAAATCATTTCAAGACTTTGGCCAAACTGTGCTTTTTGTCCATTTTTAATCAGTTCAAAGCTTAAACTTTCAAAATTTGTAATTTCACTCAGGCTAATCCAGGGCCCGATCGGGCAGGCGCCAGTGAATGATTTTGCCAGAGTCCACGGGAGGCCTTTGGTTTTTGCGCTATTTTGAGCATCGCGCGCCGTTAAATCTAAAGCTAAACTGAGATGACTGTAGTTCAAATTTTCATCAAGCCATAAAGCAATTTCGATTTCGTGGTGAACTTCTTTTGACCAGAGGGGTAAGGTAATTTTTGAACTTGTTTCGATCGTTGTGCCGGCTTTTAAAAAAAAGAATGGTTCTGTCGGAACTTCTGAGTTCATTTCTTTTGCATGTTTAGAATAGTTTCTGCCAACCGCCCAGATGTTTTTTGTCAGTACCGAATTCATTATAACTTTCCTTTTTTAATGAGCTTCCAGAGTTTTTCGTGCACTTCGAAAATCAGATGCTGGGCCGGCGACCAATGTGAAAACTCGAATGAGTTCAAGTCTTTATCGCAGTTAATTAAAGTCATTGCTTCTTCAATCCAGTCATAGTGAGTGCATACATATACCACGCTACCCGCGCTTTCTAACTGGTCGGCTTGCATTAAAAACTGTGAAACTCTTTCTCTGAATTCAGCATGGCTCTCATTCGAATTTCGTTGGTCCAGAGCTTTTTGAATTTTGCTCTGTAGGTTGAACTCTCTGCTGACCGGGTAGAAAGTCTGTGAGGTACGTCTTCTTGGCGAAACCAATAACTGGTTGGGTTTTGGGATCTCAGCCCTATTTATAAGGTGAACTAAGGACGCCGCTTGTTCTTGTCCTTGTTTACTTAGTTCGGGATCGTCATAAGGTGAACTTCCTTTATGTGCGTGCCTAAAAAGTACAAATTTCATAGTGAGCAGATTACCTTATTTCTTGAGTCAACCCAAGCGATTTGATAGATTGAAACATGGCAAGAGTACATCGTTTCGTTTCCAATGATCTCACGCTTAGAGCTGCTGCAATTGATGCAACCGACGTGGTTGTGGAAATGCAAAAACTTCATAATTCTTTTCCGGTGGCCACGTCAGGTGTAGGAAAGGCTATGGTCGGAGCTTTATTGCTTGCGGCACAGCTGAAAGACAAACAGCAAATCGGTTTACTTTTTCGGGGTAACGGCCCGCTTAAAAGTATCTATGCTGAAGCCAATTTTGAAGGTCATGTTAGGGCTTACACTCCGAACCCGCAATATCAGCCAAAAAGTTATGAGGGCGGACTAAAATTATCCGAGGCTATAGGTGGCGGCACTCTTACGGTGGCCCGACATACACCATTTCAAAAACAACCTTTCAACGGCATGGTTGAGATTGTCAGCGGTGAGATTGGTGATGACATCGCACATTATCTGCATCAGTCACATCAAATTCGTTCAATTGTTGCTTTAGGTATTTATCTCGATCAGTCCGGAAAGGTAATAAAAGCCGGAGGAATCATCGTTGAAGTAATGCCTGGAGTTGAAGAGTCGGTCGTCGAGTTGCTCCAGAACAATGCCGATTCAAAAAAACCCAGCGTTTCTAATATTCTTCGAGAGGGTGGATTACCAACTGATCTGGTTAAGCCGTTTCTAGAAGGTATTCCATATACTCAACTTGAACATCCCCATGAAGTTATTTATCACTGTCCCTGTTCGGAAGAAAGGGTTATGGCCGCTTTACAGGTGCTTGGCGAGGCCGATTTACAGGACATGATCGATAAAAATGAGCAACCCGAAGTGATTTGTCAAATGTGTGGTAAGCCCTATTCTTTTAAAGTCGATCAGGTCATCGCTATAAGAGATCAACTTCATAAGAATTCGCTACATTGACGGATCTTTTAAAAAACTAGTTTTTCTTAGTTCGCAATTCGGCTTTGCAAATAGAAACTTTTTCTTCGTATTCATCTTGGCGTTTATTTAGGATACTTTGGTAGCCTTTAAATCGTTTAATTCGATCGGCTAAAAACTCTTCTGAAATGCCAACTAATTTTTTCTCTTCGTCGAGTCCGATTTTGAATTCTTCTTCTTTATCGGTGACGCGATCTATTGGTTCGGTCCACTTTAATTTTCCGTCGCCGCCGTTGTTTGTATCAGTTAACTGAAGTTTACAGTCACGAAGAACACCGTAAAGACCGAGTGAGCCGTATTTTCTGTTTCCGTAAACGCGATCTTCAAGTTCATAGACTTCGTATTGTACCTTTCGGAGTTCTTCGTTCATAAGAACCTTCTTTTGAACGACCATATTGCCATCTTTGATACCGAGAGTGGTTTCCCCAGTTACTGACGAAGTATTTTCCATTTTAGTTTCTATGTCTTTTGCTTTGTTTGGATTGGTCGTACAAGCGGTAAACAAAAGTTCAACGGAAATAAGTAGTACTGAAAGAACTAAAAAATGTTTCATAAGCATTGGATCTCCTAGAGTACCCATTATCCGCGATGAAAAGGTGGCTGGCACCTTTTAACGCGCGCGGGCTGGAGGCCGGGGTTTTTGCCCCTTCCAGCGAAGGAAGTATGTGGTAGGATTTGTTCACTCATTGGTGCCCACGATCGTGGTGGAGTGAAGGCTTGTCTTACTTTGGTACATAGCAACTGTCTTGCCAATTTAGAAAAATTAATGATTTCAATAAGATAAACTTAGTGGTGCCAGGATGCTTTCTAAGTGGTTAATTTTACTCGATTAACTGGTTGCGAAATATCTCTCGAGTTGGACTAATGCGCTCTATAACGAAAAGTTTGACAGCCCCGTTAGCGTGAAAAGTCTTTCGCTACTCTTTGTCTCAAAATAAATCACTCAACTCGAATGGAATCGACTTCAGATGATATAAGTTGGTCAGTAAATTGAAATGCTCTATCTGTGATGATCAAACTCAGAAAACTTCTATTTATTGGAGCTATGGCAGTTGTTGCGAACTATTTGAGCTCCTGTGCGCCTAAGCCGCAGAACGATTGCGGATTCGTGCAAAACATCTATGGGCAGCGCATTTCGTGGAAGACGGCTCCTTCTAAAACTGTAAAAGTTGTAATTCACGAGTCTGTTCCAGCGGAACTGAGGGCTTCAATTTACCGAGCAGCGGCTACTTGGGAGCGGCAAGTCGGACACAAAGTTATCGATTTGTCTGAAGATTCTTCACAGTTAGTAGGTGGCTCGTCCAGGGATCAAAAAAATGGTATTTACTTTTTATCCGAATGGGAGTCAGATAGAACTTCTGAGCAAGGTCGAACATCGGTCTACTGGGCTGGTGATCAGATTCAAGAAGCAGATATTCGTATCAACGCTTATGACTTCAGTTACTATGATCAAAATCCTCAGTTATTGATTGGATCTGCGGCTTTAAAAAAGCTGGGTCAATCTCCGAGAGACGGTTACAGTTTTGAAGCTTTAATGCTTCACGAAATGGGTCATTTACTTGGACTTAAACATCGTGATGGAACTACTGTAATGGCCACGCATTTAGCGGCTTTCACAAATAGAACCCAGTTGGCCGCGACCGATCAGAGTTCGATCAGTTGTGAATATAAATAGATTTTCAAATAAGAAGGCGAATTATGAAAAACCTCGATACGGCAAAACAAACTCAGATCACAGAAGTGAACTACCAAGCCAATACTTTAGAATTCGGCGATGTTGTTGTTTATAATGAAATGGCCGACCAGACATCAATTAAATTAAACCTCATCGGGCAAATTCATGCTCAACTAAATCAAATCGAAGAACTGACACAGAAGCGTCAGTTTATGATGAGAGAAGTATTGCAACTTATCGGGGAGTAGATTCTTACTACTTACTAAGTATAACTCAGGATTTTTCGGTGGGATTTTTTATAGCTTCTAACTTAGGAATCGAAAATCGTATATAATCACCGACTCTTTCGCGCGTCATACCTTCTTGGCTCACTGGGCGTTCAAATTTAAATTCTTCTCGAAAAGACTGATAATTGCTCGTTCGCATATTTTTGGAATCGTCGTGAGCTTCATCAGAAAACTTTCGTTGACCTGAAATAATAGCCTTGTCTCGCTGAATGGAAACTCTCAGATTGTCCTTTTCGTGCTCGGGTGCATAAGCTTCGATAACATAAACGTCGCCGCTGTCGGATACCCGGCTACCACGATCCTGCACGCGATAAAAGTTATCGTTTTCTTGAGTTTCGTAGTTTTGGATTACAGGTGTTTTACGGGTATAGAAGTTTTTTTTTTATCAGGTTCAGTGGTGGAGCTAGCTTCTTGTACGTTTTTACTTCGAGCTGAGTTCGATTCCTCGAGCTTGTCGCGTTTCTGCTGGGCTTCGAATTGGGCCTGTTCGGCATGCTGTTGTCTTTGAGCAGCGGCTAATTGCCTTGATTCTTCATTGATGTGGCTGACGGCCGCAGCAGACTCAGTATCTATTTGCTTTGATTGATCAGCGTAAAAATCACGGACGTTCTTAATATCTTCCTTTTGATTATTCATTACCTCGCGCTTGCGATCAGCTTTTTCTTGCTGGATCTGCCGAAGATACGTCTGCTGAGTTTTTCTATTCTGGATTGAATCTGCCATGCTGTCAGTGTATCAAAAAAAGACGCTCTCGTTTCATAAAAGTGAATCGGGCCTTCGAGTTCTGGGCTTTGGCTGGTATGGCTGCCGGATTTTAGTCGAGTTTAGCTGCCGCTTTTGCCGGAGAAACTTCATCAGCAGGTGTTTTGAGGCGTGGATTGTCGCAGTGGGCTTTGAAAGAGTCAGTTCGCCCCAAGCATCTCCAGGTTTCAATGTATGAGATGTCTTCGCCCTTTTTTAACGGAAAGAAAGTTGTGTACTGAATGGGATCCAGAGTCGTTTCAACTTGCCTCGTGACTTGCGAACTTTTGTTAATAATGTGCAGAGTGAAAACACGATATTCAGCTTGAGCTATTGTACTGAATGTTAGAAATAGCAGAAAGGCATTGCTCGCAAAAAAAGTAAATTTGGGTCGAAAATTCATTAAGT